>JBFJHN010000585.1:0-2883 GCA_041613275.1 Candidatus Krumholzibacteriia bacterium
CTGACCTTCGACGTCGCCTACGTCTACCTGTTCGAGAGCGGCAGCCTGCCGCCCGACGCGGGGAAGGCGCCGATGAGCTACCAGTTCCAGCTGCTCTCCGGGCCCTACAAGGCGACGTACAACACGCTGTCCGGTCCCAACCCCGAGAACACGACGCTGTCGACGAGCGCCTACTCGGTGCACTTCAGCGATCGCTGGATCCGCGACGTCACCTCGGTCACCGTGGGTGTGTCGACCGGCGTCGACATTCTCGATCGCCACAAGTCGCTCTTCGCACCGGGGAACTGCATGCGTTCCGAGGACACGTTCAGCGCCGGGGAGGGTGCCTTCATCGTCAATCGGGCCGGTGCGGTGCGCACGCTGCGCGGCTACGTGGGCGCCAACAGTGGGCCGACCACGTACCGCATCCATGCGTTCTACGATCAGCGCGAGGACATCCAAACCGTGCTTCGGGTGCACGCGATCGGCAGCCTGGTGGATTTCTACGACTACTCGGCCGATGCCGTTGGCATGACCTACCACAACGATCTGAACCCCAGCGGCGCCGTCATCGACGGCGTGCCCGACGCCATCACGCCAGGACAGCACGTCTGGGAGCTGGTGACGGGAGCGCAGGGATCGCTGGTCATGGCCGTACAGCACGAGACCGACATTCCCAACTTCGACTACACGACCTACTACGAGGACGACGCCTCGCCTTCGGTCACGCAGTGCACGGGGGACAATGTCGCCTACGGCTCGAGCGGATACTACGAGACCGATCCCATCCCCAACACCGATCCGGGTGTGCAGCAGGGCGAGCTGTTCCACTTCTCGACGCTGCGCACGTTGGTCTTCAGCGGGCCGAACGAGGACGTGGGGTTCGCCCAGGCGCGCCACCAGGAGATCGTCAATCCGCTGACGGTGCAAGGCACGCCTTGGCCGAACGCCACGGATGTCACCGTGCGTGAGTTCGGCACATTCTTCAACGTGGTGCCCAACCCCGCGGCGTCGCGAGCCGAGGTGCGCTTCGGGCAGGCGCGCGCGGGTCGCTTCGAGGCGCACGTCTACGACGTTGCGGGACGGCGCGTCGCCACGCCGGTGGCGAGAACGGACGCGGTGGGAGCGCATGTCGTGGAATGGAACCTCGGCGCGCTTCCGGCGGGCGTGTACCTCGTGCGCTGGCGCGGTGTCGACACGCCGTGGCGCACGTCACGATTCACCAAGATTCGTTGAAGCTCGTGCGCGATCCGCGCGTGTCTGCGGTGCGACCTACGCTTCGCGGGCTCGGCGCGCGTCGGTAGCGCGCACGAGTACGAGGACAATCACCGCGCCTACCAGCGCGGGCCAGGCGCTTGCTGCCCACCAGGCCGCGGCGAGGACGCTTGCGCGCACGCACAGCCCCGGTCCGAGCGACATCCCCGACATCGCGAACAGCGCGCACAACGCGAAGCCGAGCGGCAGCTCGCACGCGATGCTCAGGATGGTTGGGGCGCTCCCGGCACGCAGCGCCAGGACGAAAGGCAGGATCGCGCCTCCCAGCACGCTGCTCACGGCTGCCGAGAACAGGAAGCCGTGCCGGCGCATGAGCGCGCGGAAGGCGAAGCCGCGGAAGAAGGCTTCCGTCCAGATCGATGCGGCGGCGAGCGCGAGGGCGCCGAGCACCAGGCTGGGCCACGCGTTTCCGGGCCCGGCTTGACGGAGTGCGCCGCCGCCCACGCACCACGCAAGTCCGGGAAGCGCGGCGACGCCAGCGACCCACCAGGCGCACGCCGGGGCCCGTACCGCCCCCAGCTTCGCGGCCAGGTGGGAAGCCTGCACGCCCTCGAGCCAGTGCACCGCCGCCAGCAGGCAGACGACGAGAGCGGCGAACGTCACCGCGAAGCGCGGGCTCGCGGCACCGGCGCCCGAGGTTGCGCCCCAGAGCAAACCAATGGAAACGGCGTAAACAAACGCGATGGCAAAGATCGGGTGCGGCGGATTGTAGACGCGTCCCTGATCGGTCGGCGCGGGGAGCTCACACCGCGTGTCGTCGTCGCGCACGGGCCGCGCCTCGGGTACGCCGATGCGAACGCGCCAGGGCTCGCCGTCCGGCCGCTCCGAGCGCAAGAACGTGCCGCGCGCGTTCTTCACGAGACGCTGTTCTCCTCGAGCCAGGACTTGAGGTTCTGCACGTGCTCCCACGTCGGTCGCTTCTTGCGCGGATCGCGCAGCAGGAACGCCGGGTGGTAGAGCACCATGAACTGCACGTTGGGAAATCGGGACAGAGTGAACAGGCGACCCGCTTCCTCCTCCATCTTGAACTCACGCCGCGTCGGGTCGATCCACTTGAGCGCGACCTGACCGAGCAGCAGCACCACGCGCGGATGCACCAGCTCGATCTGTTTTTCGAGGAACGGCAGGCAGGCCATCGCCTCGTCGCTCGTCGGAGCGCGGTCGGTCTCGGGCTTGCACTTCACGATGTTGGTGATCAGCGTGTCTTGATCGGGGTCGAGGCCGATGGACGCGAGGATCTTGTCGAGCAGCGCGCCCGAGCGGCCGACGAAGGCGCGCCCCTCGCGATCTTCGTTGTCGCCCGGACGTTCGCTGATGATCAGGATGGAGGCGCGCGGGTTGCCCCGGTCGACCACGATGCGCGTGCGGCTGGCGCACAGGGTGCAGCGGCGGCAGTCGTAGGCGCGAAGCCCGGAGGCGAAGTCATCGTAGGTCGTGGCGACGAGGAGCGCGTTGAGGTCCTGATCGAACAGATCGACCTGTTGCATGGTTCCTCCCTGCGCTTCGATGCGGCCATCGTAGGGCCGGCGCCACGCCGCGTCCAGGGGAAGTGGGCGAGCATGCGCCTCCAACGGCGCGTTGACGCCGTGCGCGGCTGCGGGCACACTCGCGGCGCACACGGAGCGCCAG
>JBFJHN010000586.1:0-2878 GCA_041613275.1 Candidatus Krumholzibacteriia bacterium
CAATTTCGCAGGCGCGCCTGCGGCGCGGAACCCCTTGCGAATGAAAGGGTACAAACGGGTCTCGCGTCCCCAAGGCGTGATGATCCTAGACGGGAGCAGCAATGACTGGCAATGACATCGCGCGACGGGTCGCTCGCCGCCTGGCCCTCGCTCTCGTCGCGCTCTTGATCGGTGCGTCCGCGCACGCTCAAGTCAAGGTTACGTACGTCTCGAACGCCGGCTTCCTGCTGGAGGGAGGCGGCAAGAAGGTTCTCATCGACGCTCTGTACGACGAGGGCATCATCGGGTATTCGCGCATTCCCAAGGACATGAAGAAGCTCCTCCGTGACGCCGATCCGCCTTTCGACGGCGTCGACCTCGTGCTTCTCACGCATCACCACGCCGATCACTTCGGGCCGCGCACGGTGACGCGCCACATGCGCGCCAACCCGAACGCGACAATGATTTGCCCGCCGCAGGTGCGGGACAAGCTCGAGCGTCACATCAAGAAGTATCCGGGCGTTGCCAAGCGGATCGTCACGCACTATCCGGAAGAGGGGAAGAGCGTCACGGGCACTTACGGTGGCGTCGAGATCGAGATTCTCAATCTCCACCACGGTTTGAATCGACCCGAAAACACCGAGAACCTCGGCTTCATCCTCAAGCTGGGCGGAATGAACGTTCTGCACGTCGGCGACACGGAGGCGCGTTCTCGCGTGTTCGAGCTCTACAATTTCAAGGAGCGGCAGATCGATGTGGCGCTGTTGCCCGCGTGGCTGGTCAGCTACGACCACTGGGGCCTCGCGGTTCACGAGGTGATCCAGCCCCGGCACATCGTCGCCATGCACATGCCGCTGCGCGACGCGCCCGGGAACTTCTTCGGTTTGCACGGCAGCTACGATGTCCGGAAGGACACGATGAAGATGATGTTTCCGAAGGCGGTTCTGCCGGAAACGCCGGGCGAAGAGCTGACGTTCGAGCCCGAAGTGGGCGAGTGAGTCCGGGAGCGCCGGCCAACGATGAGCATCCAGGAAATCGCCACCTCACCATTCGAGGGGCAGCGCCCCGGGACGTCCGGTCTACGTCAAAAGACGCGCGTCTTCATGCGCGAACGCTACCTCGAGAACTTCGTCCAGAGCGTGTTCGACACCGTCGGCGAGTCGCACGATCTCTCGCGTGCGACGCTGGTCGTCGGTGGCGACGGTCGTTTTCACAACGTTGAAGCGATTCAAACCATTCTGGTGCTTGCGGCCGGCAACGGCTTTGCGCGCGTCCTCGTGGGGCGACAGGGTTGGCTGTCGACGCCAGCGGTGTCGGCCGTGATCCGCAGACACGGCGCCGTGGGTGGCCTCGTTCTGTCGGCGAGCCACAATCCCGGGGGCATCGATGGCGACTTCGGAATCAAGTACAACGTGGCGAACGGGGGCCCGGCGCCGGCCGCCGTCACGGAAGCCATTTACGCCCGAACCCAGCGGATCCAGCGCTACCGTCGTGCCGCTGGCGAACCCGTGGACCTGGACGTGCCGGGCGTCACGCGCCTCGGTGAAACGGACGTCGAGGTCATCGATCCCATGGCCGACTACACCGCTACGCTCGAAGCGCTGTTCGATTTCGACGCCATGCGCGCGCTGTTCGCGCGCGGCTTCACGTTGGCGTTCGACGCGATGAACGCCATCACCGGACCCTACGCGAAACACATCTTCGAGGGCGTGTTGGGCGCCGCACCGGGGACCGTCTTGCGCGGCGAGCCGCTTCCCGACTTCGGCGGCGCGCATCCCGATCCGAACCTCGTGCACGCGCACGAGCTCGTCGAACGCATGGGGCAGCCGGACGCGCCCGACCTCGGAGCGGCGAGCGACGGCGATGGCGACCGCAACATGATCCTCGGGCGCAATTGCTTCGTGTCGCCAGGCGATTCGCTTTCGATCATCGCCGAGCACGCGTCAGAGTGCATTCCGGGCTACCGCTCCGGCTTGGCCGGCATTGCGCGTTCGATGCCCACGTCGACGGCTGCCGACCGCGTGGCGGCGGCGCTCGGCGTGCCTCTGTACGAAACGCCCACCGGCTGGAAGTTCTTCGGCAATCTCATGGACGCGGGGCTGTGCACCGTGTGCGGCGAGGAAAGCTTCGGCACCGGATCGAACCACGTGCGCGAGAAGGACGGAATCTGGGCCGTGCTCTGCTGGTTGGCCATCCTGGCGGAACGAGGCACCAGCGTCGATGCGCTCCAACGCCAGCATTGGCAACGCTTCGGGCGCAGCTACTATCAGCGGCACGACTACGAGGCGCTCGACGCCGAGGCTGCAGCATCGATGTACGAGGCGCTGCGCGCGCGCTTGCCGGAGCTCGTCGGCGGACGGTGGGCCGAATGCCGCGTGGCATCCGCCGACGACTTTCGCTACGAGGATCCGGTGGACGGCAGCGTATCCGAGAAGCAGGGCTTGCGCATCGTGCTCGACGACGGCTCGCGCGTAGTATGCCGTTTGTCGGGGACGGGCACGCAGGGCGCGACCTTACGGCTGTACCTCGAGCGTGTCGAGCGCGCACGGCTCGACCTCGCGCCCGACGAGGTGCTCGCTCCGCTGGCCCGCGCCGCGCAGGAACTGCTGGCGATCGAAGCGCGCTGCGGTCGCAGCGCGCCCGACGTGGTGACGTGAGGCTCTGCGTTCCAGCAGTTGAAGACACATTAAAAGCTGGCGGGTTCCAGGGTGGGCGGCGGCGGCATCCACGTCGTGTCGAAACCCGGATCCTGGAATGACCTGCCGCTGTCTCATTTCAGAATCGTCATCCGCCGCGTCGCCCTGAAGGGGCCGGCTTCGATGGCGTACAGGTACAACCCCGAGGCCACGCGGCGTCCGCTGCGGTCCAAACCATCCCAGACGATGCCGTGACGTCCTGC
>JBFJHN010000587.1:0-2865 GCA_041613275.1 Candidatus Krumholzibacteriia bacterium
ACGCACGAGCCCGTAGATCTCGAAATAGGCGGTCAAGGCGTCGGTGTCCTGGTAGGCACCGATGGGGTTCGGGACGACGACGCGTCCGGTCTTCTCGAAGCGCGTTCGGCGCCCGTCGGGTGGGACGATCTTCGTCGCCAGCTCGATGTCCGAGAGCCGAAGCTGCGGACCCTCGAACGACGGCACGTCGACGTCGGTCGTGTACGCGCCCTCGGCCAGAGAGGTGAGATCGACGACGCGCACGGCCAGGCGGTACGTCCCGGGCCGGACCTCGAACGTCAGCTGGCCCGGAACCAGGCGTTGCGTGCGCGTCGTCTCCAGAGCGTCCGCCGTCAACGTCTCTTGATACGCGTCGCGGGCGGCCTCGCGCAGCTTCGCGTCGAACAGCACACCTTCGATTCCGAGGCGCGCGACGTGCCGTTCCGAGCGCAGCTCGAACTCAAGGTCGGCCAGGCTCACCTGCACGTGCGTCTCCATGCGCGTGCGTGTGTCCGCCGCGGCCGCGAACGCGTCGTTGTCGAACACGAACCACAGCCTCGAGCGCGGCGGCCCCGGCAGCACGATGCGCTCGATACGCTGCTCGAAGACCTCGCTGGCGCGCGCCTGAAGCAGGGCCATCTGGACCCCCTGCGCGGGGTCGACCTCGTACAGCTTGGGACGATCCGCGTTGTACAGGATGGGCCGCGCGCCGTAGCCCAGCACGAGGTCGGCGTAGCCCGCCTTGGCGTCCTCGCGCAGGTCCGACCGGCTCGAGCTCCACTGCGCCGTCAGCCCGAACGTCCACACCTCGCCGCCCGGGATCCGCGTTTGGAACGGTACGATCAGACCATCGTCGTAGTACCAGAGCTTGCGCTCCGGGAGGTAGCCGTTGGCCTCTCGCACGTCGGCCAGGACGTCGCGCTCGGCCTGCGGCGGTCCGTAGAGGATCATGAACACACCGCGATCGTCCCAGCCTGGCGGTCCCGGCGCAGGAAACCGGGCGCGGGCCAGGCGCACGCGGCGCTCGTGCTCTTCGCGATACTCGTTGCGCGGCGTCGTCGGCGTGGGATCGCGCAGAACCCAGTAGCGTCGCAGCCACTCGCCACGCAGCGCGTCGCTCGACAAACCGAGAAACTGCGTCCGAAGCTCGTTCGAGAGCAGGTAATAGAGGCCGTCGTACACGGCGCGCATGTACGGCGCCATGTCGCTGCGCCGGCGCTCGGAATCGAACGCCGCATCCTGCTCCACGAACTGCGCCAGATGCTCTTCGAGCGAGCGTTGGGACCCGAAGCGCTTCTGGCGCAGATCGGTGGCGTCCTGGAGCGAGCCTCCTGCATGCGCGGCGGAGGCGGCCAGCAAGGCGCTGCACGCCACGAGCGCCATGCGTGTCGACGAGAGGGCTCTCGGAAGCACGATTCGCGGTGAGACTCGTTGCGGGCGCATGACGACCTCCAGGGACGGCGGCGCGCGGTGGGACCGACGGGCCGTGGGGGGAGGCTTTCCATGCGTGAAGCGGGCCGCTTCTGTTCAAAGCTATGCTCGTGGGTCCTGCTGTCAACCGGCGGGAGACGCCTCGCTCACCGGGTTCTCGGCTTCGCGGGCGCGCCGGCGCTGCAGATGCTGCAGGTAGCGAATCGCCATGAAGTCGTAGACAGCGTGCGCCACGATGGGCACGACCAGGTTGTCGAAGGCGTGCATGAGCGCACCCAGGTACAGGCCGATCGCGAACACCGCGATGGCGTAGCCGCGCGACACGGCATGGACCAGCCCGAACACCAAGCTGGCGCCGATCCAGCCCAGCTCGAATCCGAACCACCGGGTGAGCAGCACCTGGAGCGTGCCACGGAACGCCATTTCCTCGCATACGCCAGCCAGCAGCGCGACCACCGCCACGTCGACGGCTCGGGCATCGCGAAACAGAGCGCAGACGGCTTCCAGCGCCTGCTCGGTGAGTCGCCGCACCGGTCCCAAGCTGGAGCGCGCACACCACACGAGAGAGGCGAAGAGGGGTGCCGTCGCCAGGACGCCCCACGCGAACGCGGTGCCGTCGAAGCGCAGCGGCGCGTCGTGCGCCAGGTCCAGCAGACCCCGCAGCGCGAGCGCCACACCCAGAAGCGCGCCCTCAATCACAACGGTGATTCCAAGAACCCGCATTCGACTCAAGCCATCTCCGCTCGCATGGCGCTGGACTCGATCCCGAAGCCCCGCCAGCCTACCGGGTGCGGGCGGGAATGTCGCGTTGACCGGCGCGGTTTCCATGAGACGCCGGCCGTCGAGTACTACGATCCATCCGGAGGCTTTGATGTTCACTTCGCGAGCCCTGCCGAGCGCCGCCTTCGTCCTGCTGGTGGCGAGCGCGCTTCCCGCTTACGCCGAGCCGACGCCGCCGGGCGTCATGCAGCTCCTGCCACGCAACGGCATTCCGTCCATCGACAACCCGACGTTCGTGTCCGCCGACGAGGCGAACCTGCCCGGCGACGCCTGGGTCCTCGGCGTGGTCGTCGACGGACGCCCGCGCGCCTACAGCCTCAACCTGCTCAACCACCACGAGGTCGTGAACGATCGTGTCGGAGAGCGCGCCTTTGCGGCGGTGTGGTGACCGCTCGCCAATACGGCCGTCGTGTACGACCGCACATACCATGGACGCACGTTGGAGTTCGAAACGTCGGGCGCACTGCTCGACGCCTCGCTCGTCATGCGCGATCGCGAAACCGACAGCTGGTGGTCCATCATGAGCGGCGACGCCATCGGTGGCACCATGCAAGGCGAGAAGCTGAACGTGCTTCCGGTGGGAGAGAAGACCACCTGGAGCGACTGGAAGCGCCGATACCCCGCGACCCAGGTGCTGTCGCACCGCGGGCGCGAGCACGTCTCGGGCGACGGCTA
>JBFJHN010000588.1:0-2861 GCA_041613275.1 Candidatus Krumholzibacteriia bacterium
CTCGCCTACGTCGTCGGCGCGGATCTCGTGGGGCTCGAGCCCGACGAGCACAACCGCTTCAGCGCTTGGCTGCAACGCACGCTGACCGAGACGCTCGACGGTCGCACTCTGCAGTCCACGCATGAAGACCGCCCCAACAACTGGGGCACGCACGCCGGTGCGAGCCGGGTCGCAGCCGCCGTGTACCTGAACGACAGCGCCGAGATCGAGCGCTGCGCGCAAGTGTTCAAGGGCTGGCTGGGCGACCGCGCGAGCTACGCAGGCTTCGAGTACGGCGACCTCTCCTGGCAAGCCGATCCGTCGCGACCTGTGGGTGTGAACTCCGCGGGCACGACCAAGGACGGTCATTCCGTCGACGGCGCCATCCCGGACGACATGCGCCGTGGGTGCACCTTCCAGATGCCGCCGTGCCACACGGGCTACGCGTGGGAAGCGTTGCAAGGTGCGGTGGCTCAGGCCGAGATCCTCTACCGCCAGGGCTACGACGCCTGGCAGTGGGAGGATCGCGCCCTGCTCCGAGCGGTGCAGTTCCTCCACGATCTCGACCAGCGCTACGGCGGCTGGTGGGCCGAGGGGGACGACGAGTGGCAGGTTTGGATGATCAACGCCGCATACGGCACCGGCTTCTCCACCGAGACTCCGGCGCGCTCGGGCAAGAACATGGGATGGACGGACTGGACGCACGCACGCTGAGGCGGCGCGCGGATCTTGACGGCGTGGTTGTGTGCGGTTACTTGCGGCGACGACGGCGCGCGCCGGCCGCGGTCAGCAGACCGACGCCGAGCACGACGAGCGAGCCTGGCTCGGGCACGCTGGCCACCATGTCGACACCCAGCGTGGCGTCGTTGTAGGACGTCCCGCCGGTGTGACCGTCGGCGCCCCAGAGGCTGAGGTTGGCTCCGTCCCAGCTGTTGGGCACGTTGTTCGCGGTGGGGACGAAGTCGGTGTCCAGGAACGTCTGCGTCACCGCGTACGCGGTTCCGGAGCCCAGCCCCTGCGAGGCCATGTAGGTCGACAGGCCGTCCGTGCCACCGCTCGCCGACATGTCGAAGCTCCAGCTGATCGTGCCCACCACGGCATCCACGTTGGCGTTCAGCGCGCTGCCGACGAGACCGACCCCTGTGCCGACAGCCGTGCCGATGGCATTCGTGTAGTTCTTGTCCGAGAAGATGTTGATGTGGATCAGCAGGTCGCCGCTCATCGGGTCGTAGGTGCTGGTGAACGCGCTGTCGAGATCGAACCACGCCTTGATCTGGCCGCCGGAGCCGCCGTGGCTGCTGGCCGTATGGAAGACGTTGTGCAAGAAGGGCCCCGAGGTCGACTGCGGCGTCGAGAACAGAATGAGTGGGGACGCGCCCGCAACGACGGGCAGAGCGAGAATGACGAGCACGGATAGAACGAGTCCTGCGGGGCGCGGCATGGGGTCGGTGTCCCTCTCGAGAGCTGTGTTCCAGGGTGTGGAGTGTAGTTTCCCGAGCCGCGGCACGCCCGCACTTCCTGCGGATCGTCGTATTTGGTTTCGATTCATGTTCCGAATCGGTGACACGTGTCGGCCTACCCGACAGCGCGCGACCCGAAAACGGTGAAAATGGCTCAATGACGTCGCGTCGGGCGCGCCGCGATGCGACCGTACGAATGGCGTACACTTCGAAGCGCCACCGCGTCACGACACGTGCGAGCCTGCTCGGGGCACGCCGCGACGTTCGGTGATCTATCACATCGGCCTGTCCCAGTCGCCCGGAGGCGATCTCATGCGCACCCTTCGCTCTCTCGGTCTCGGGCTCTTCCTCACGGCAGCCACATCAGGGGCGGCCGACGAGCTGAACGCTCTGAGTTGGTTGGAAGGCACGTGGGTGCGCGAAACGTCGCGCAGCACCCGCTACGAGAGCTGGAAACGCTTGAGCGATAACACCATGGAGGGAGACAGCTGGAGCATCTCGAAAGCGGACGGCAAGCGCCGGCAGGTCGAGTCCTTGCGGCTCGTCTCCATGGGAGGCGAGGTGTTCTACATCGCCAAGGTGCCTGAGAACCCGTTGCCGGTGCCCTTCAAGCTGACGTCGGGAGCGGAATCGCGGCTGACGTTCGAGAATCCCGAGCACGATTTCCCGACCGCGATCATCTATGGGCGCAACGGCGACGGCTCAATGACCGTGTGGGCCGAGGGGCCCGGGGACGGCGGCGAAAAGCAGCGTCTCGAGTTCCACTTCACGCGCCAGGAGTAGGCACGCACGTCGCGAGGCCGTGCGTCTTCCGCGGTGCAGATCACGCACATTGGATCGCAGCGGTGTTCTTTGCGCGGCCCTCCGCTAGCGCAACCCCGCGCGGCTTCGCTTGCGCTACACGGCCTCTTTGCCCGCCAACGGGCTGACGCCGCCCTTGAATGCCTCCAATGCTTCGTTGCGCGTATCGAAGATCGTGAACAGCTCGGCAAGCCGGAAGATGATGACCACGTCCTCGATGTGGTGCGTCATGTTGCAGATGTAGAACGGAATGTGGCGATTCTTTGCGCTGACGTGCAGCCCGACGAGCACACCGATCGGAATGCTCGTCATGTGATCCACGTTGTGCAGATCGATGAGGATCTTGTAGTGGTTGTCGAGCAAGTCTCGAACGACGCGCTCGAGATCGTCGGTCTCTCGATCGCCCTTGAGAATGCCCTTGGGTCGAACGACAGCGACGTCGCCGTGATGTTCGACGTGCAGTGACATGGCAGCCTCCCAGTTGTGGGGACGAGCGGATCCGTCGATCCACCCGATTTGCGAGGCTCTTGTCGGGGGCCCGGACATCTCGAGCATACCGCCGTGGGGGGGGGAAGTCACGCGCACTCGGTCACGTGCAGGGACGCGGGAGCGAGCCCCAAC
>JBFJHN010000589.1:0-2859 GCA_041613275.1 Candidatus Krumholzibacteriia bacterium
CGAGAACATGAACTCGTCACGACTCTCCTCGTCTTTCTCGAAGGCCACAGCATAGCCGAGCGACAGAATCATCTTCAAGCGGGACAGGAGCGAGAACCTCAGGTCGACCTGGCCACCTACGTTGGTCACGGTGCGGCGCGCCGAGGTTTCGTCCAGGTTGGTGACGACGGCGCTGGTGAACAGCGCCGTGCGCGCCCAGGTGGCGTGGAACGAAGGGATTCCGGCGCGCGCGAAGCGCCAGGGCGGCAGGTTCCACTCGAGCATGGCCTTGGTGAAGTTGACCCCACCGATGTCGTCGATCTCCACCCCCGGAAAGCTGTTCATCTCGCGGTAGCGCTTCTCGTCCAGCCGGTCGACCCAGTTGTTGCCGAAGCCTCCGAAGAAGAAGTTGGCGAACGGCTGGTCGCGGTCGCCCGGAGAGTATCCGGCCCCGGTTCGCAGCCAGAGCGACGAGTGCGGCAGGAGCGCCGGCGTGCCGACGTCGAACGTGCCGTAGAAGCGGGGGTGCGACTGGTCGTTGACGTGATTGTTCGAGACACCCAGACCCCAACGGTAGCCCTTCTCCTCGTCGACGGCGCCGAGCGAGCGCCGCACGTTGCGGTAGTCCAAGGACACCGACGAGCTCCACAGCTTGTCGAAGGTGGTCGCCACGTTCTGCGCATAGGGGACGCGTTCGAGATCGCCGTGGAACGAGCTCGAGATCTGCAGGTCCAGGTTCTTCGGCCGGTCGTAGATGAGGTTGCGGTCGTAGGTCAGACCGAACGCGTAGCCCTTGTAGCTGGTCTTCGTGGGCCCGAAGAGATCGTAGAAGTCGGCGTCGTTGATCTTGGCGTCGAACGTCCAGTTGCGGCGCGAGAAGTGGAAGTTGCCGTGCAGGCGCTCGTTCTCGTCCAGGTCGGTCGTCGGCGTGTAGGTGAGCGTGAGCGACGCCGCGTTCCAGAATCCGGGATCCGAGAGGTTCATGCGCAGGCCGACGGCTGCGTAGTCCTTGTATCCCTCGACCACCGGATACACGGACGCCAGGCCGATGTTCTGGACGGTCTTGTAGCGACCATCGTACTCGATCATGGATGCGAGTTCGATGCGCCCGGGGGAGCCCACGTTCCATTCGCGCACCACCGGATGCGCTTGGCGCACCATGTAGCCGAGAAGGGTGATGGCGCTCAGATCCTCCAGCGGCTTTGCGTCCATGTACGCGGGCACGAAGCCGTCGCCCGTGTAGCGAAAGACGACGAGCGAATCACCGCCCAGGGGCGTGGGGCGGAAGAGACCCGTCTCGGTGTTGCTGACCGCGTCCATGGAATCGGCCTGCACGTCGTAGCGCCAGATGTTCGACACGCCCGTGTAGTAGGAGCTGCCGTAGAGATAGCGGCCGTCGGGAGAGAAAACGAAGTTCGACGGCAAGAAGCCGCCAAACTCGTAGATCTCGCGGGCGTGCGGGTCGGCGTAGGCGAAGTCGTCGGTCGCGATCATGCGCAACGTCTGGCGACCGCTGATCTCGCTCAGCGAGAACGACAGCCAGCGACCGTCCGGTGATAGGTCCAAGTCGTAGGCATCCTGGCCGTACGGCCAGGTGTGGACCTGCGTCCACGCCGTGTACGGCGGTGGGATGCGCACGAGGGTTGAGGCTCCGTTGAAGTGGCGCACGCCCCACAGCGAGCCGTCGCGCGAGTCGAACGCCAGGTCGCCGATACGCGCGTCCTTGATGAGCCGTTGTTCCTTCTTGGTGGCGATGTCGACGACATGCAGGTCGCGCCACTCGTTGTTGTCGGCGGTGTAGAAGAGCTTCTGGTTCACCGGGTCGTAGGCCAACGAGGTGACGAAGTACAGCGTCGGCCCTTTGACGTCGCAGAGCTTCTCGATCGAGCCGTCTTCCAGAGAGATTGCGGCGATGTAGCCGAGCACCCCGGGATAGTTGAGCGCCGCGTACATGACGTTGTTGCGCCGATCGACATAAGCGCGCGAGATGGAGCCCAGCGCGCGAGACGCAATGTCGCGGACCGGCGTGCGTGGGTACTTGCGAATGGAGTCGAGGTTGGCCTGCTGGAACTCCTTCTCCCACTCGAGCCACTCCCTCCAGGCATCTCCCACGGACCTGCCGTACAGCTTCTTGAACTGCGACGAGAAGTACTTCTTGGTGCCGTCGGCGCGTGCGGCCCAGTCGATCAGCTTCTCGGGGCCTTCCCGGTAGGCCATGTACGACATGAAGCGCGTGCCGTAGAGATACGAGTTGGCGCCCAGCTGGAAATCGGTCTTCGTGCCCTCGGACTCGAGCCCCATGGGATCGTACAGCTCGGCACCGTCGCGCACTTTGGCACGAAAGACCATCTCGTCGTACACGCCCTGCGCGCGCCCCAAGCCGCCGGCCATCCACGTTTCGAGAAACACGGCCAGACCTTCGTGGTACCAGCGCGGCGCCGCAAAGCGCGGGTGCGTGAGGTACTCGTACAGAATCGTTTCCGGATGTTCTGGGATGGCCGTGACCTTGCCGCCGAACATGTTGCGGAAGAAGCGGTCGCTGCCGGCTGCCTGGTCGAGCGCCACGATGTGTGCCATCTCGTGGTTCATCGTGTGGTTGATGCGCTCGTTCGCCGGCAGCGTCTCGAACACGGTGCTCGCGGGCGCGATCTGCACGAGAAGCGTGTTACGCGGCGACGAGAATGCGGCGGCGTTGTTGAAGTCGTACGAATCGTCCAGGAGAACGGTGACCTTTTCGTCCGGCTCGTATCCGAACACGCGGCGATAGAAGATCATCGAGTTCTCGAAGCATTGGGCGGTGTAGTTGGCCAGGAAGCCGTGCGGCAGCTTGTTGTAGATGAGCCTGAGGTCTTCTGTTTCGACGGCGTGGTACTGCGCCCG
>JBFJHN010000590.1:0-2854 GCA_041613275.1 Candidatus Krumholzibacteriia bacterium
CGATCGTTCGGCTAGGGACGCCATTCCCGCGTGTGCTAGCGTCCGCCGTCGGGAGGTGGCGGGCTGGTGATCGAGGCGGACGGGCTGGTCAAGCACTACGGCCGCGTCGAAGCGCTGCGCGGCGTGACCTTCCGCGTCGAGCCCGGCGAGATCGTCGGCTACCTGGGGCCGAACGGCGCGGGGAAGTCGACGACCGTCAAGCTGCTGACCGGCCTGCAGCCGCCCACCTCGGGAACCGCACGCATCGCCGGCTATGATGTCGTCCAGCATCCCGTCGAAGCCAAGGCGCGCATAGGGCTGGTGCCCGAAAGCGGCGCGCTGTACGAAGCGCTCACTCCGGTCGAGTACCTGCGCTTCGCCGCCGACCTGCACGAGCTCGATCCCAGCATGCGCAACCGTCGCATCCCGGAGCTGCTCGAGTTCCTGGAGCTCGAGTCGTCGGTGTGGCATGCGCGCATGGTGGGCTTCAGCAAGGGCATGAAGCAGCGCGTGGTCATCGCGGCCGCGGTCCTGCACGATCCAGCCGTTTTGGTGTTCGATGAACCTCTCAACGGCCTCGACGTGCACGCGACGGTGCGCGTCAAGGAGCTGATCGCGGACGCGGCGCGACGCGAGCGGGCGGTCTTCTACTGCTCCCATCTCATGGATGTCGTCGAGCGCGTCTGCAGTCGGATCATCATCGTCTCGGACGGACGCATTCGTCTCGACGGCAGCGTGCGCGAGATTCTCGACGCTTCTCCAGGACAAACGCTCGAGCAGGTGTTCCAGTCGAGCACCGGCCGAGAGGCCGAACATGCCCCGCGGCCGCTGGAGCCGTCGTGAGCCGAACGCGCCCGCGGCGCACGCTGCGGCCTCTGCGTGCTCTCGTCGTTGCCGCGCTGCGCACCGATCTGCGCACACGCGACCCGCTGGGCGGTCGCATCTCGCGCAGCACGTGGGGGCTGGTTTCGGGCCTCGTGTTCTACGTGCTGGTGGGAGCGTGCCTGGCGTTGTTCATGTCGACCCACGTGCCGCTTCGCGTCCAGGTCGTCACCTATCTCGGCGTCGCCGCTCTGTACGTCGCCTTCAACATCTGGATCGAGTACCAGAACATCCTCTTGGCGCCCGAGGACCACGACGTCGTCGGATGGCGCCCGGTGGCCTCGCGCACGTTGCTCGTGGCTCGCTGTCTGCACGTCCTGGTGTACGTCTGCATGCTTTCCGCGGCGTTGCTCGTGGTGCCGGCGCTGGTGCTCTCGCGCGCGGCCGCGCCGCACGGCGTCGCGATGTTCGCGGGCTTCGTGGGCGCCGCGTTGTTGAACACGCTCGCAGCGACGAGCCTGGCCATCGGGATCTATGCGCTCGTGCTGCGCATCATTCCGGCTGCACGCTTCAAGAAAGCGCTGACCAGCGTGCAGGTGTTCATCAGCCTGGCGCTCATTCTGGGTTATCAGCTCGTTGGCCCGGTGTTCGAGCGCGTCGATCCGCAGCATCTCGCACGACCGCCCGCATGGTTCGAGTGGCTCCCGGCCACCTGGTTCGCAAACCTGCCGCTCGCAGCCGCCGGGCATGCGGCGTCCTGGCTGTCGCTCCTGGGGGGCGCGCTCGGCGTCGCCGTCGGTGCGGCGCTCGCGGCGCGCTGGATCGGACCCGGCTACACGGCCCAGCTGGGCGCGGTCGAAGTCGCAGAAGGCGAGCGCACACCCGCGCCCACGACGCGCGAAGGTGTCCTGCGGCGTGCGTTCACGCGCGCTCTGGCGCGCCATCCGCTGCAGAGAGCGGGTCTGCGCTTCTTCCTGTCCAACCTCCACGGGGACCGGCGCCTGTACGCGGCGCTCGTTCAGGTGATGACGTTGCCGCTGGTCCTCGTGGCCATGGGACTGGTGTTCGGTGAGACGGCGGACCCGTACGCGGCGGCAACCGATCCGGTCGCCTTCCGCGAAGGCCTGGGCTCCGGCGCCGCCCGCGACGCGCCCGGCGCCTTCGCGCTGTTCGCCGCCGCATACCTGCTGGCGATGATGGTTCCGACCACGACGCGGCTGCTCAAGTCGAGCCTTGCCTGGCGCGCCGCCTGGGTCGTGTTCGCCAGCCCGACCCGGCACTACGATCGCTTCTACTCCGGCGTGTTGCTGGGCGTCGTCTACGGCCTGGTGCTCCCCGCGACCGCGCTTCTCGTCGCCGTCCTTCTCTTGCTGTGGCGTGACGCGTTCCACGTGCTCGCGCACCTGGCCTTACCGCTGGGAACGGCGCTGGTCGCCTTTCCAATCTTGCTGAGGTTCGACGTGCAAGTGCCTTTCTCCTGCGCACCTGCGCGACACGAACGCACGCGTGAACTGTTCCGCGTCGTCACCACGCTGGTCCCGATCGGGTTGGTGGCGTACGTGCACGCGGCGCTGACCGCGCGCCCTCTGCTTCTCGTTGCACTCGGCGCTTCGTTGTGCGTGATCGGTGCGAGCGCGTGGCCGCTGGTCGCGCGACGCGCGCGTGCATTGCCGCACGGCAACGCGTTCGACGGCTGAGCGCGCGCACATGGTGTGCGGCAAACGCGCACCGTACGTGCACTTGAAAGCGACAACACGCTTTTCTTGCAAAAAGCACTTGAACTGGTGCGTGGAAATGTGGATTCTCGCGGCGGATCACTGCGCATTTTTGGACGGGAGTCACGACCGCGCGCACTTCTCGCAACCGTGAAGGTGGTAAGGTCATCACCCGTCGCAAACCGGAACCGCAAGGTTTCGGTCGTCCGGAGTGGGAGGGGAAGAAGGGTGGGCGTGGCGCATCCCATGCGCAACCGCCGGACAGCCCGGGTGAGGGAGGTGTTGCCAGGATGCGTCGACTCGTGGTCTCCCGTCTTTTTCTCTCACGATCGCGCGCG
>JBFJHN010000591.1:0-2839 GCA_041613275.1 Candidatus Krumholzibacteriia bacterium
CACGACGCGGCGGGCGCGCCGGCGCGCGTGGCGCTCCGCGGGACCCCGCTCGGCGGATCAGTGGGATCCGGCGCCCTGGCTGTACTGGAAGCGAGACTGAACGGCGTGACCGTCCCGACCGCACAGCGCATGCGCGTTCACAGCGGCATGATCGTGGCGCTCGTCTGCGCATTGGCGCTGTCGGCAGCACAGCTGCGCGGAGCTTTTGCCGGTCTCGATCGCCGCATCGCGGATGCGCGGTACCAGCTGCGCCCCGCCGTGCGTGCCTCGGAACAGATCGTGCTGGTCACGATCGACGACACCACCATCCAGGAGTTCGAGCGCGCGTGGCCGTTGCCACGCAACCTGTACGCGCTGCTCCTGCACGTGCTCACGCGCGCGGGTGCTGCAGCGATTGGTGTCGACATCCTGTTCATCGGCGCGGGGCCCGAGCCGAAGCACGATCAGCTGCTCGCGGCGATGACGGCCGAGAACCCACGCATCGTGCACGCGATGCACTTCCCCGAGCCCAGCGAGGCGGGCGACATCGCGCTGCCATCGCCAGGCGATCTGCAGCTTCTCGAACGCCACGGGCTTCCGGACCGAGTGCACGATCTGCCCACGGCACGCATGGTGGCGCTGCCGGTGACGCCGCTCCTCGAATCGGCTGCGGCGCTCGGCCACACGGACGTCACGCTCGACCCGGATGGCACCGTGCGCGGCCTGCCCTACTTCTTCGAGTTCGCCGGCCGCGTGTATCCGGCGCTCAGCGTGCGTTTGGTATCCGTGGCGCACGGGGGGACGCAGCCGCCCGCGGTGGTGCAAGACGGCAGCACGGTCACGGTGGAATGGTCCGATGGGACCCGAACGCAATTGCCCGTGGATGCCGACGGCATGACGCCGATCGTGTTCGCTGGAGATCGCGAGGCCTTTCCGCAGCAATACTCGATGTCGGAGATTCTGCAGCGCTTCAACGCCGGCGACGAGCGCGCGCTCGCCGAGGCCTTCGGCGGGCGTATCGTGTTGATCGGCACGACGGCCGAGCAGGAAGTCGCGACGGATCTGGGCAGCACGCCGCTGGCCACGCTCACGCCGCTGGTGTACGTGCACGCCAACGCGGTCAACGCGTTGCTCGAAGACTCGTTCGTTCACCGGGCTTCGGTCCCGGTTCGCATCTTGATGATGACTGCGATGGCCGCGCTTTTCGGTTGGGCGTTCTCGGCGCTGCCGCTGCCCGGAGCGGCCGGCGTCATGGTTGCGGGTCTTGCCGCCATTGTGGGACTGGATTGGCTGCTGTTCCACGTCGGCACCGTGGATCTACCAGCGACCGCGTTCCTGCTCTTACCTCCGACCAGCTACGCGGCCATCGCATCGTACCGCTTCGTGTTCCTGGAGCGTCGCACCCGGGAACGGGAGAAGGAGCTGGAGACGGCACGCACCATTCAGAAGCGCCTGCTTCCCGACGCGCCGCCGCACGTGGACCAGCTGGATCTCTTCGGAACGAACATTCCGGCACGCGAGGTCGGGGGAGACTACTTCGATTTCTTGACGCTGGATGACGGTCGACTGGCCGTGGTTCTGGCCGACGTGTCGGGCAAGGGCGTTCCCGCCGCGCTGCTCATGTCGCATGTTCAAGCATCGTTGCACGCGCAGGCGCGCGAACGGCGTGCCCCGGCCGAAATCGCGAGCGGCGTGGATTCGCTTCTGTTCCAATCGACGCAGGCCGGTCACTACGCAACGTTTTTCCTGGCGACGGTCGACGTCGGTGCGCGCACGCTTCATTACTGCAACGCGGGTCACAACGCGGGATATCTCGTGCGCAACGGTTCGGTCGAAGCTCTCGAGTCCTCCTCGGCGCCCGTGGGGCTGTTCGAGGGTACCGAGTTCGTGCAGTCCGAACGCCCCTTCGATTCGGGCGATCTGCTGGTGCTGTACTCCGACGGCATCACGGAGGCCATGTACAAGGGTGAGTTCTACGGCGACGAACGCCTGCGGCGTTTGCTCGAGGATCTCACACGCGGACGCATGACCGCGCGCGGGGTCGGCGGGGCCATCGTCAAGGCGGTGCAAGACTTCACGCGCGGCGATCTGAGCGACGACGACGTCACCGTCGTGGTGGTGCGACGCATCTGACCGACGCCGCGCGACTTCTCAGAGTCCGAGCTTGCGAATGCGCGCGTTCAGCGTGGTGCGCGGGATGCCCATGATCTCGGCGGCGCGTTTCTTGTTTCCACCGGTCAGCTGCAGCACCGTCCGCACGTAGTTGCGCTCCATGTCTTCGTACGACGGCACATCGCTGGGGTCCGTTGCACCGGCGTCGACGCGGGCGCCCGACGTCGAGGACACGGCCTCGGCCGTGCCGGCCACGCCGTCTCCACGCTCGAGGTCGCGACTCGGTCGAGGCGCCATCTCGAGATCGGTGGGCAGGTGTTCGGGCTCGAGCTTCGCCGCGCCGCTTGCGCGCATGAGCGCGCCCAGCACGAGGCTCTCGAGCTCGCGCACGTTTCCGGGCAGCTCCATCGCAGAGATCGCTTCCACGAAAGGCGCGCTGGGCTCCGGTCGAGGGCCTGACGGGGCGTGGCGGGCGAGCACGTGACGCACGAGACCGGGAACGTCGCCGCGGCGTTCCCGCAGGGGCTTCAGGCGGATGCAGTACACCTGCAGGCGGTAAAAGAGGTCCGCTCGGAAGCTCTTCGACTCGACCGCGGCGCGCAGATCGACGTTGGTGGCGCTCACCACGCGGCTGCGCGTGTGCAGGTAGGTCTCGCTGCCGACGCGGCGAAAGCGCTTCTCCTGCAGCACGCGCAGCAGGCTGCTCTGCGTTTCCAGCGGCATGTCGCCGATCTCGTCCAGGAACAGC
>JBFJHN010000592.1:0-2834 GCA_041613275.1 Candidatus Krumholzibacteriia bacterium
CGGGTTTCGTGACAACGCCAAGTCGTACTCGTGCTGCTCGGACTGCAGCTCGCCGGCATCGAGCACGCGAATGGGAGCGGCAGCGAAGAAGGCATCGCGCCAGGCCCAGTGATCGGCGAAGACGAAATCGAAGCGACGGCGTTGCAGCAGCTCGCGCACGCTGTCGCCGACCTCGCCCGTCGAGAGCGTGCGATGGAGCGCCGGCATTCCAGTGGCCGCGTGCACGCAGGCCGCCTTGAGCCGCGCCGTCCAGCGACGCAGCACCCCTCCGCGCAGCTCCGGCGTGGGGGCCAGGATCTCGCGGGCACGCCCATGCAGCGCTTCCCGATCCTGTTCGACCAGCCGATGCCACGCGGGTGCCACGAGCGTCACGTCGAAGCGACGGGAGAAATGCAGCAACCAGTTGAACGTGCGCAGACGACGGGCCGAGGACACCGGGACCGGGTACTCGCGTGCCAGGTAGAGGAGGGACTTGCGGGGGGCCATGGACGCTCCGTCGCCTTTGCCCGCACGGCGGCGGACGTAGATTCTCGATCTCGAGGCTCGAGCACAGAGTTGCTCGCTTCGAAGTCGCAACGCGCGTACCGCGCTTCGCTCGGCATCCCCTTTTCCGACTCGCAGCGTCGCGAGACCTGTAAGTCGCTGCAAACAAAGACGCTTGCCGAGTCCCCCGGCGCTGACCGGCGGCCTGGCACAGGCCGCGACCGCGGAGACACTGTGATAACATCCACAGGTTCCCGCGCCCCCAAAGCCATATGGCGCGCGCGCGTGCGTGCCGCGTGCGCACCGCGCCGCGTCGCTCCCAACCGGACTCCGTGACACCGCAGGATGGATCGATGACCTCGCGCTCGACGCCCCCCTCGACGCTTCTCATCAAGCTCGGCGCCATGGGAGACGTGCTGCGCACGACGACGATCCTGCGCGCTCTCGATGGGCCGGTCACCTGGGTCACGCGTGCGGCATCGCTGCCGTTGCTCGACAACATCGAGCAGATCGACGAGATCGTCGTCTTCGAAGATGCCGCGCGTCTCCGCGGCCGCCACTTCGATCGCGTCGCTTGCCTCGACGACGAAGTCGAAGCTTGCCGCATCCTCGAAGGCATCCGGTCGAACGAGCACATCGGCGCGTATCTCGAAGACGGACGTGTGCGCTACGGCGAGTCGGCGGCTCCCTGGTACGACATGGGCTTGGTGTCCCGCTTCGGCAAGGAGCGCGCCGATGAGCTCAAGCGTCTCAACACGCGCTGCTACCAGGACTACCTGTTCGACATGTTCGGGAAGCGTTTTCGCGGCGAAGAGTACGTGTTCGGCTACGCGCCACGCCATGACGCACCGCCGCGCATCGGCATCGAGATGCGCGCCGACGCGCGCTGGCAGCTCAAGCGTTGGGGACGCTACCCCCAGCTCGTCGAGCGGCTCCGCCGTGACGGACACGATGTCTTCGTCTTCGATCAGCGCGACGACCTGCGTGACTTCATCGCCGACGTCAACGCCTGCAGCCTCGTGGTCACGGGCGACACGTTGACCATGCACCTGGGGCTCGCGCTGCGCAAACGGGTCATCGCGCTCTTCGGTCCCACCAGCGCACCCGAGATCTACGACTACGGCCGACTCGACAAGATCGTCAGCCCCATCGAATGCATCTGCTGCTACCTGCGCACCTGCGACAAGGACCCGAACTGCATGGACGTGCTCACGTTCGAGCGCATCCACAAGGCCATCGAGAACCGCATCCACGAGCTTGCCTGACGGCGGCTCGCGTCACGAACGTTGACCACGGGGAAGCGAATACCCGAGAATCGAACTGGGTTGACCCGTCCCCATGCGCGAGCACGTCGTCGTTGGAGTCTTCTTGCAACCCGTTCTGGCGGTGATCCTTTTGAAGTCGTTGGTCCTCGGCGTTGTTCTTCTCTCGATTCTGCCCTCGGCCGCACCTGCTCAGCTTGCCATGCAGGGCACCGTGCTCGATCACTTCACCGGAGATTGGGTCATGACCGGCACGATCGCTGGCAACGACGTCGTTCACGACGTCGACGCTGACTGGGTCCTCGCGGGTCACTACCTGCGTTTCCACGAATTCTCTCGCGAACGCGAAGAAGGTGGGGAGCGCGCCTACGAAGCCACCGTCTACATCGGATGGGACGCGCAGGCGGATCGCTTCGTCTGTCTGTGGCTCGACGTCACCGGCGGCGAAGGCCTTGCATCGGGTGTCCTCGGCTACGCGGCACCCGTCGGCGATACGATTCCCTTTGTCTTCGGCGAGGGTGACTCCCAGATTCACAACACCTTCGTTTACCTCCGTGATTCGGACCGCTGGGAGTGGACCATCGTGAACGTGCGTGGTGAAGAACGTCGTGAGTTCGCGCACGTGACGCTGCAGCGGCGGTTCGACGCAGTTCCAGGGGATTGGTCACCACGACAACGAGAGATCCTGGATGCCATTGCCAAGCTCTCCGCGTCCACTGCGCCCGGCGGGGGTGGCGCCGACGACTATGCCACGATGCTGACCGAGGACTTCAGTCGCTGGACCATCGGTAGTGACGTCGTCAACGGCAAGGGCGAATGGGTCGAGGGTATTCGCACCTGGTACGACGAGGGCTGGCGCGTCTCCGACCGCACGGCCGATGTGCTCGAGATCGCGGTTGAAGGGGGCACGGCATTCTCTCGACGGATCCTATCCGAGACCTACACCACACCCGACGGCGAAACCTCGCCTCCCGCCAAAGCCGCGCTTGCCGAGGTCTGGAGACGGGACAGTGAAGGCTGGAGATTGCAGCGCGTCACGGTTCATCCCATCGAGAGGTGACGTTCTTTCGCTGCCGAGAGGTCCTTTTC
>JBFJHN010000593.1:0-2829 GCA_041613275.1 Candidatus Krumholzibacteriia bacterium
ACCAGCGCCTCGAGGTCGCTCGCCGCCTCCACGAAGCCTTCGAGCAAGCCCGGGGCACGTCGCGCGCGCGACTCGAGCGCCATGAGCCAGTGCAGGTCCCACGCGGTCAAGAGCTCGACCACGCCGTACAAGAAGCCGATTTCGTGCAGATGCAGGAACTGGATCTCGCGCAGAAACAGCTGCAGCCGATCGGCTCCCGCGACGGCGCGATGAAAGCGCTCGCGATAGGCACGCAGCAGCTCGCTCTCGGGAGACGTTTCCTCGAGGACGCCGGCGAGCTCGACGATGCTGCGCAGGAGCGGTTCGAGCTCGAGATACGATTCGCGCAGATCGCCCGACCTGCGACGCAAACCGAGCGAGAGCGCGAACACGCCGAGAAAAGCCGCACCCGCAACAGGCCAGAGCCACGGCACCTGCGGCGCGAACACGAGCAGAGGGATGACGAGCGCTCCGAGAACTCCCAGCACGACGCGATACGTCCCGCCCGGAAGCTCGGGCGCGCGCGCAAGAAAGCCCGGCACCCGCTTGACGCTGCGATCGCGTCCGGCGAAGAACGCCAGCATCAGCGCGTCGCGCATCTCGTGCCGGTGTCCGAGCTCGCGCACCGCCTGCTGCCGCGCCGCGATGCTCGCCGGCTCCAGAAGCGGAGTGCGTAACGCCATGCGTAAACGTCGCGCGGCCAGACGCGACTGCGTGGTGTTCAAGCGCTGGAACAGCGACGGCGGCGCGCCGTCGATGCCGAGGTCTTCGAGAACCCAGGCGTCGAGCGCATGAGCCGGGCCCTCGTCCCGCAAACCGGCGGTCCCCGCGTCGAGCGTCGAAAGCGGCGACGCCGGCAGGGTCGCCGGGGCACCCGGCCCTTGCGCGCCGCGAATGCGTGCGGCGCTCTCGTGTGCCAGCGTGCGGCGACGCAGCGCACGCTGCTCGCGGCCTCGCACGACGACGTGCACGCGTACGACCAGGGCGAACACGAGCGCCGCGGGCAAGGCCCGCCACAGCAACAGATCCGGCGTGGTGCGAACCGCCTGGATCAAGAAGACGACGATGGCTGCGAATACGACGAGTCGCAGGAACCCCAGAGCGGAGGAGATGCGATGCTGACGGGATTCCTCGCTCGCGTGACGCGCCGCTTCCTGATCGCGTCGTGCGGCCAGATCGCCCTTGGGCGCACCCACGGTGTCCGTGGGCGAAGCGGCTTCCCGGGGTGCGGTGTCGGAAGGAGACATGGGCGGCATTGTACGTCGAGGCGCAGCGCGCGTCCCATGCTATGCTCGCCGCGCTCGCTATTTTTCCGAAGCCATGACGACGGACCGACGCACGAGGGATTCCATGGACACCAACAGAAGACGAGGCGCCTTCGAGACTCTGTGCGTGGCGCTCACCTGCCTCGCGCTTTCGACGCCCCACGCACGCGCAGCCGATGTCGCGCAGCTCCGCCAACACGTCGCCTACCTCGCCGACGATGCGCGGATGGGGCGCGGCGTGGGAACGGCCGGTCTCGACGAGGCCGCCGACTACATCGCCGCACGCTTCGGCGAGCTCGGGCTTGCGCCGGGCGGCGACGACGACACCTATTTCCAGGCGTTCGAAGCCACGGTCGGTGTCGAGATCACCGGGGACAACGCGCTGCACGCGAACGGCCAACGCTTGACGGTGAACGAGGCGTGGCGACCGTACGCCTTTTCCGAGGTGGGACACGTGAAGGCGCCGGCGGTTTTCGTGGGCTACGGCATCACGGCCCCGGAGTACGAATGGAACGACTACGAAGGCGTCGAAGTCGACGGCAAGATCGTCGTGGTCCTGGCGATGGAGCCGGGGCAGGACGACTCGACCAGCGCCTTCGAGGGCACGTCGGTGACCGCGCATTCCACGCTGTACTCGAAGGCAATCTATGCGCGCGAGCGCGGCGCCGTGGGAATGCTCGTGGTCGTTGGGCCGCTGACCGACGAAGACGACCGCCTGGCGCGCCTCCGGCAGACGGGTGACAGCTCTTCGGGCATCGTGTGCGCGCAGGTTCTGCGCGAGACGCTGCGCGGTATCGTGCCCGACCTGAACCTCGAATCGCTGCAGCGCGAGATGGAGTCGCGCCGCGCGCCGATATCACGCCCGCTGAACGTCGAGATCGAGCTGACGGTCGAGCTGCGCCGCGAACGCGCTGCGTTGCGCAACGTCATCGGCGTGCTCCCCGGCGCCGACCCGCATCGCGCCGTCGTCATCGGTGCGCACTACGATCACCTGGGGATGGGCGGAACGAGCTCGCTCGCGCCCGACGCGCACGAGCCCCACAACGGCGCCGACGACAATGCCTCCGGCACGGCCGCGCTCCTCGAGCTCGCGCGCATGTTCGCGACGGCAGAACAGAAGCCTCCCCAGACGCTGGTCTTCGCCGCGTTCTCCGGCGAGGAGATCGGCCTTGCGGGCTCCGAGCACTACGTGGACCACGCCACGTTCCCGCTCACGTTCACGACCGCCATGCTGAACATGGACATGGTCGGACGGTTACGCGACGACAAGCTCAACGTCCTCGGTGCGCGCAGCGCCACGGAATTCATGGAGCTGCTCGAGGCGGCCAACGACGTGGAGCCCAAGCTCGATCTGATCGCCAAGGGCGACGGCTACGGCCCTTCGGATCAAATGGCGTTCTACAAGAAGGACGTCGCCGTACTGCACTTCTTCACGGGAGCGCACCCCGACTATCACAAGCCCAGCGACGACGCACACCTGCTGAACTACGAGGGCCTCGCGCGCGTCACCGACTACGTCCGACGCGTCACCGACGCCGTGATGCAGCAGGAACTGACCTTCGTGGACCAAAGCGCACCAGCCGGC
>JBFJHN010000594.1:0-2828 GCA_041613275.1 Candidatus Krumholzibacteriia bacterium
CGTCGCGGGTCCCGAGACCGTTCAGGTCGCCCTCATCGATCCGGGCGCGATCCGCCCGCGTCCGCCCGCTCCCGAGCCGCGGCCCGAACCCGTGATCAAGGCGCCCACCATCAAGCCCCAGGAGGACGTGGGCGTGACGCAGCCGCTGCACGAGCTGCAGCGGCGGCAAAGCGGCGCGAACCTCGAGCGCCACGCCCTCGGCGCGTGCGCGCTCGACCACCGGATACGTCTGACCGGAACCGATCAGCAGAAAGCGCACGTCCTCGCGTTGCAGCAGACGCGCCGCGGCGACGATGGTCTCGACGCCGTGCAGCGGCAGGTACGAGCCGAAGAACGCGACGCGGAACGGCTGCGCCGACGCAGGCCTCTGCGGTTGGAAGACGACGTCGTCGAACCCCACCGGAACGACCGCGCACCTCTCCTGCGGCACGCGGTAGGTGTCGGCGAAGTAGCGCGCGTGCTGCGCCGTGTCGCAAAGCAGCAGATCGGCGAAGCGCACCGCGGCGCGATCGACGCGCCGGCTGTGCGCCGCGCCCCACGAGCCCGCGCGCACGCTGCGCCAATCCTCCACGCGCGTGTCGTAGCGCGACACCAACGGATCCACGACCAGCGCGGCGCGCGACACGCTGGTAAGCGCGCGCGCCAGCGGCACGTCTTTGTGGCGAAACTCGGGAACGAGCAGAGCGTCGCATGCGCCGCGGCGCAGGTGACGGCCCAGGAGCACCGCATAACGCAGCAGCGACACATCCCAGGCAGGTGCATCGCAGACATCCACGTGCACGCCCAGGCGGCGCAGCCCGGTGCGCAGGATGCGGTTCCGGGCGTAGCCGCGGTCGAAGGCGCCGAACATCCGCACGCGCATCACGTTTCCGCCTCGCGTCGCGCGTGCGAGACGAGCGACGCTGCGCAACGCGCCACCCACTCCGGATCCAGCGTGCGCATGCACAGGTGATGCGCACACCGCGTCAGGTTGCACTCGAGACACGGCACGCGGGCGCGGATGCCAAGGTGTGGCCCGGCCTGGGGCATCCACGCGCGCGGGCTCGTCGGGCCGAACAGCGTGAGCGTCGGCGTCCCGCACGCCACCGCCAGGTGCTTGACGCCCGAATCGTTGGCGATCACGAGGTCCAGGCGCCCGAGCACGGCGGCCAGCTCTTCGAGATCGGTCTCGGGAGCGAGACGTGCCGGCGCGCGCATGCTCTGCACGAGGCGCTCCGCCCGCGCCTTCTCGCCCGGGCCCCAGAGCACCAGAAGCGCGCCATGTGCCGCCAAGCGATCGGCTGCTGCGGCAAACGCCTCGATGGGATAGGTCTTGGCCTGCCAGGTTCCGGCGGGCGCCAGTCCGATCCAGGCGCCGGCGTCGCGGGGTCGGGGCAGGCGTGCGGCGCTTTGGGCCTCGACCTCGCGGGAGCCGACGTAGACGAGCGAGGTGTCGGACAAGCTCGGGCCGCGCACGCCGCAGCGAGCGGCGATCTCGAGGTTCGTCTGCGCCGCATACAGCGGACGCCTGCGTCCCCAGCGGTCGGTGTCGCGCGGCACGCGGAAGTTGTACAGGCGCCCGCGGCCGCGCAGCGCGTAGCCGACGCGGTTCGCCGCTCCGGTCCACCAGGCGATCCACGCCGTACGCGGTGAGCCGTGGAGATCGACGACGAGATCGTACTTCTGACGGCGTAGGGCGCGGACGAGGCGCATGCCGTCGCCGCGGCGCGGCGCGCGCCGCGCGTAGGTCCAAACGCGATCGACGTGGGGATTGCGCCGCACCAGGGGCTCGAGCGTGTCGTCGACGCACAGATCCAGCCGCGCATCCGGATGGCCGCCGCGCAAGGCGCGCAGCGCGGGCGTCGTCAGCAGCACGTCGCCCAGCGCGCGCGGACGTTGGACCAGGATGCGCCGAATGGGGCCCCGCAGAGCGAACTCGTGTGCCTCGCGCGCGCCGCTCATCGGGACGCCGTTCCCCGTTGCGCCGCCGAGGCTTCGAGCAGGGCGCGCAGCGAGCTGAGAACCGCGTCGACGTCGAGGGCTGTCATGCACGTATGGGGAGCGCCTTCCCCCTGACACGCCGCGCATGCGTTCGCGGCGCGCAGGACGCGGTATGGTCCGAACGCAGCGTACGGGAACCAGACCTCGGCGTCGGTGGGGCCGAACAGCGCCAGCGTCGGACGCCCCAGCGCCACGCTGCAGTGCACCAGGGCGCCATCGACGCTTACGACCGCGTCGGCCGCCGCGAGCGCGCCGAGCACGTCGCGCAATCCGAGCTCCGGCAGCCGCGTGGCCGCCGGCACGCGTCTCGCGACCTCGTGCGCGGGCTGCGGCCGGTGCGGAGCGGTGGTCAGGAAGACGCGGTGGCCGGTGTCGACGAGCCGCTCGACGCACGCGACCGCGTGTTCGGACGGCCATTCCTTTTCAGGCTGCGTCGCGGCCGTGTGCACAACGACGCGAGGGTTCGCGTGCGCGCCGTCTCGGAGCAAGACGCGACCCCGCGCACGCTCTTCGGGGCTGAGGAACAGTCGCGGGGGCTGTGGTGTTTCGTCCACCCCGAGGAGCGCGGCGGCGTCGAGATGTTGGTGCAAGGCGCTGCGTCCGGGCAGCAAACGCCGCGCGTGGGTATACAGATGACGGCGACCGCGACGCGCCTCCCCGATGCGCACGCCGGCGCCGGTGGCACGCGCGAGCAACGCGCTGCGCGGATTGCAGAACAGGTCGATGACGACGTCGAACTCCTGCGCGCGCAGCTTCGACGCGAGTCGAAGGCCCGGGACGATGCCGCGCACGTGCGTCCAGCGCCGATCCACGTCCGGATGATGTTCGAGAAGTGACAGCGCCGACGC
>JBFJHN010000595.1:0-2821 GCA_041613275.1 Candidatus Krumholzibacteriia bacterium
CCAGGTCGACCGCATGCGCGGCAAGCTGATCGACGAGGCCGCGCTGCGCGCGCGCCGGGGCATCGGTCCCCGCAGCATCCCGGACTGGCTGGCGCTGGTCGGCGACAGCGCGGACGGCTTTCCCGGACTGCGGGGGTGGGGGGCCAAGTCGGCTGCGACGGTGCTGGCGCGTTACGGTCATCTCGAGCACATCCCGCGTTCGCACGCGAGCTGGGACGTGCGCGTGCGCAATGCCGCGCGCCTGGCCGAAACACTGGTCGAGCAGTGGGACAACGCTCTGTTGTTTCGCGATCTCGCGACGTTGCGTACCGATGCCGATCTGTTCCAGAGCGTCGACGCTCTGCGTTGGCAAGGTCCGCGCGAAGAGTTCGAAGACGTGTGCGCGCAGCTTGGCGACGCCGACCTGGCGCGGCGCGTGCGCCAAGCCGCCGGGCGGGGACGCTGAACACCAGCGCTTGGCGTTGAGCGATGCGGTCGAAGCTCATCTCGAAGGAGTGAGGATCGTGCAGTATCGGTTGCTCGGGCGAAGCGGGTTGCGCGTGTCCGAGTTGGCGCTGGGGACGATGACGTTCGGCGAGGAATGGGGCTACGGCGCCGACAAGGACGAGAGCCGCCGGATGTTCGACGCGTACGCGGAGGCCGGTGGCAACTTCATCGACACCGCCAACCGCTACACGGAAGGAACCAGCGAACGCTACGTCGGCGAGTTCGTGCGCTCCGACCGCGACCATTTCGTCGTTGCCACCAAGTACACGCTGTTCACGCGCCGCGACGATCCCAACTTCAGCGGCAACCATCGTAAGAACATGCTGCGCGCCCTGGACGAGAGCCTCGAGCGCCTGGGCACGGATCACGTCGATCTCTACTGGGTGCATGCCTGGGACTTCACGACTCCGGTCGAAGAAGTGATGCGCGCGCTGGACATGGTCGTGCGGCAGGGCAAGGCGCTGCACGTCGGCGTGTCGGACACGCCCGCCTGGGTGGTTTCGCAGGCCAACACGCTGGCGCAGCTGCGGGGTTGGACGCCGTTCGTGGCGTTGCAGCTGCGCTACAGCCTGATCGACCGCACCGCCGAGGCCGATCTCCTGCCCATGGCGCGCGCGTTCGACCTGGCCGTGACGCCGTGGAGCGTTCTGGGCGCGGGTGTGCTCTCGGGCAAGTACAACCAGAACGCCGAGTCGACGGGCCGGGCGCAGAAGGGTGCAGCCAAGGTCGAGCGCAACCTTCGCATCGCCGCCTGTGTGATGGCGGTGGCGGACGAGCTCGGTTGCAAGCCGACACAGGTGGCTTTGGCGTGGATGCGCCACCGCAGCGGCACGGTGATTCCGCTCGTGGGCGCGCGCAATCTCGACCAGCTGCGTGACAACCTGGGCGCCCTGGACGTCCAGCTGGATGCGACACACCTGCAGCGGTTGGACGAGGTCAGCAAGGTGGACCTGGGCTTTCCGCATGACTTCCTGGCCAACGACAACATCCGCGACCTCATCTCGGGCGGCACGTTCGACCAGCTGGAGCGTCCGCGGCGCGACTGAGGACGTCGGCGCGTCTGCGGCCGGGCGGCGTGTCGAAGGTGCCCGTCGCCCGAGCTCCAGGCCAATCCTGGCGTGGCTCGTGCGCACGCGCGGCCGGTGCGCAGCGACGACGAAACGCGTATAAACGTATTGCCGCTCCCGAAGACATCGAACGCAAGAACGCGGCCGCAGGAGCCTGGCCGCACGAACCCGATCGCACGAACCGAGGTCGCATGCGTGGGGCGTCCGAAAAAGCGCTCGTCGCGCTGGCCTATGCCAGCATGTGCGCCATCTGGGGCTCGACCTGGATGATGATCAAGATCGGCCTGCGCGGGGCGCCGCCGCTCACAGGCGTGGGAATCCGCTTCGTCGTGGCGGGTCTCCTGGTGACGGCGCTCGTCGCACTCCGCCGTCTTCCGTACCCCTGGACGCACCGCTTCGTTTCTTTGGGCGTCGTGCTCGGAATCACGCACATGGCGTTGCCCTACGTGCTCGTCTACTGGGCGGAGCAGCACATTTCGTCCGGGCTCACCGCGGTGCTGTACGCCACGATGCCGTTCGTGGTGGCGGTGATGGCGCGGCTCATCGTGGGCGACGCGCTGACGATGCGCAAGCTGGGTGGCATTGCCCTTGGCGTCACGGGGGTATGGTTCATCTACGCGGACAGCGTTCGTCTCGGGGGCAGCCAGAGCGTTCTGGGGATCGGCGCCGTCTTGCTGAGCGTGTTCTTCGCGGCCTTGTCCACCGTGCTCCTGAAGCGTTTCGGCAAGGAGTTCAATGCGCTCGTCATGCTCGTGCTGCCCTTCTGGGTCGGTGGGACTCTGGTGCTCGCGGCCGGCGCTCCGGTCGAGAAGAGCAATCCGCTCACGTACGACGCGCAGACCTGGGGCACGATTCTGTATCTCGCGATCCTGGGATCCGGTGTGGCGTTCACGCTTCTCTTCTGGGTGATCCAGCGTGTCGACGTCACCGTCGTGGCGTATCAGACGTTCATCATTCCCGTGCTCGCGTTGTTCTTTGGTTGGGTTTTCCTCGACGAAACCGTGACCTCGCGTCTGGCGCTCGGAAGCGCGCTCATCTTGGCAGGCATTGCGGTCGCGACGTTACGACGGACGGCGACTCGCAGGGCCCGCATCGTGGCTACCCCCGTTTCGAAGTGAACCGGCGGCGCCGACCGCCGCTGTGGCGAATGCCGTCGCCCGGGGCCCGGCGCTCGACCGCCCGGCCTCGGTGGGCGCGCTGCCCGCCGACCCGGCGCCGGCGGTGAACGCGAGAGCAGCGCCCGCAGGCACGGCCGCACTCGCGGGCGC
>JBFJHN010000596.1:0-2805 GCA_041613275.1 Candidatus Krumholzibacteriia bacterium
GCGGGGATCTTTCGACGCCGGCACGGGCATCTGGGACCTCGGCAACATCGCGAGCGGCAACGCGGAAACGCTGACCGTCACGGTGTCGCTCGACGATGGCATGGGACCCCGCATGCTCACCAATCGCGCCACGCTGACCGGCGTGGATCAAACGGATAGCGACTCGGCGAACGACACCGACGTGGCGAACCTGACCGTGGGAGATCGCGTTCTCGTGCTCGAACCGATCAAGGACAACACGCTCTACGAGGACGCAAACGGTGAACTGAGCAACGGCGTGGGCGAGTTCATGTTCGCGGGGCGCACGATGGCGGGCGTCCGGCGCCGCTGCCTCATGGCTTTCGATTTTTCCGCATTGCCCGCCAACGCCGTCATCGAAAGCGTCGAGCTGACTCTGAACATGACGATGACCGCGCGCCCCGATCCCTTCAATTGCGTTATCCATCGCGTGCAGGCCGATTGGGGTGAGGGCACCTCGAACGCCGGAGGACGCACCCCCGGCGACGGCGGTGGCGGCGGTGCGCAATCGACCACGGGGGATGCCACCTGGCTGCATCGCTTCTACAACGGCAGTTTCTGGAACAACCCGGGCGGCGACTTCAACGCGTTCGAAGCGGCAACGGTGGCCGTAGGCGCCGTGGGGTCGTACACGTGGTCCGGCAACGGCCTGCGCGCGGACGTCGAGTTCTGGCTGCAGAACCCCAACCAAAACTTCGGTTGGATGCTGCGCGGCAACGAGACGACCAACCAGACGGCCAAACGATTCGACACGCGTGAGAACGTCGACGGCACCGGTCCGGTGCTGCGAATCACGTACGCGCTCCCGTGAGTCCGCGCCGTGACGCATCGGAGCGCGCGATGCCCGATGCAACCACGTTGCGACGCGGCACTCACCATCTGCGCACGGCGCACGCAACTCATCGGATGAACCGTATCCCTCCGAGCCCGCGTCACGCGGGCTCGGTTTTTTCTGTGCATCTCGCGCACGAAACCGCTACTCTAGATGAGGTGCGCGCTCTGCTACGCTCGACCCCTCGATCCTTGCCGAACGTTCGTGTGACAGGAGACGACACATGCGACCACTCCGCGTATGGGGCTTCCTCGTCGTTGCTTGTCTGGGTGCGCCGGCGTCGGCGTCCTTCGTCAACTTCGAGAGCCAGCACGTCCACCCCATCGCCTTCCTCGAAGACGCATTGCAGCCCGGCGACGGCACCTTGTTCGTGGTCAATACGCCAGACAACCGTCTGACGGTGTTCGACGTCTCGGGCGGCAGCCTGAGCCTGGCCTACGAGGTGCCTGTGGGGCTCGAGCCGGTGAGCGTGGCCGTGCGCAGCGCTACCGAAGTGTGGGTCGCCAACCATCTCTCCGACACCGTGAGCATCGTGGATCTCGCGCGGCGCAACGTCCGCGCCACGCTCCAGGTGGGCGACGAACCGACCGACATCGTGTTCGCAGGCATCCAGGGAAGCGAACGCGCCTTCGTGTGCGTTTCGCAAGAAGACGCCATCAAAATCTACGAGCCGGACAATCTCGCCGCCGCACCGGTCGTCGTCCCCGTGTTTGGCAGCGACCCGCAGGCGCTCTGCGTGAGCAACGACGGGCTCACGGTCTACGCCGCCGTCTTCGAGGGCGGCAACCAGACCACGATCGCCAGTGAACAGGAAGTGCGCGACCACGGCGGACTCCCACCACCCAATCCCCCGGGGCGGCCGGACACCGGTTTGATCCTCCAATGGAACGGCACCCACTGGGAAGACGAGCTCGGCACCAGCTACGCGGACACGCACCAGCACACGCTTCCCGACCACGACGTCGTCGTCCTGGATGCCACCGCGCCCACGCCGACGCCCACGTACTTCGATCACCTGGGAACCTTGAACTTCAACGTCGCCGTGCATCCCAACGGTGACGTTTGGGTCACGAACACCGACGCCTTGAACCACATTCGCTTCGAGCCCAATCTGCGCGGGCAGTTCCTGCGCACGCGCGTGAGCATCGTCGACCCGGCAATCCCCAGCACCCCGAACATCGTCGACCTCAACCCGCACATCAACTATGCGACGACGCCGGGACCGCAGAACGAGATCGACATGAGCCTGTCGCAGCCGGGCGGCATGGTGTTCGATTCGGGCGGCAACGCCTACATGACCGCGCTCGGCTCCGCGAAGCTGGCGCGATTGGACGACGCCGGCAACGTCACCGCGCGCATCGACGTGGGCGAGGGTCCCAGCGGTGTCGCTCTGAACGAGAACGCCGCGCGCCTCTACGTCGTCAATCGTTTCGACAACAGCGTGTCGGTGGTCAACACGGCCACCTTGCTGGAGATCGCCACACACGCGTTGTTCGATCCCAGTCCGTCCGTCGTGCGCGACGGTCGGCGCTTCCTGTACGACGGTCGACTGTCTTCGGGCCACGGCGATCTCGCGTGCTCGTCGTGCCATGCTGGCGGGCATTTCGACAACATCGCGTGGGATCTCGGCGACCCGAACGCCCCGCCCGAGCCGCCGCCACCCGGACAGATCGACCCGCTGCTGAGCGGCTTCCACGGCATGAAGGGGCCGATGACGACGCAGACGCTGCGGGGCCTCGACAGCACCCAGCCGTTCCACTGGCGCGGCGATCGTGCGGACTTCGAGGACTTCAATCCGGCGTTCGTCTCGCTCATGGGGCGTGACACGGAGATCCCCCAAGACGACATGCTGGCGTTCAAGGCCTTCGTGTTCAGCATCCAATACGGGCCCAATCCGAACCAGAATCTCGATCGCAGCTTTCCCGACGCGCCTCCCGGACAGCCGAGCGCCGAGC
>JBFJHN010000597.1:0-2779 GCA_041613275.1 Candidatus Krumholzibacteriia bacterium
CAGCGGTCCGTCGAACTCGTGGTGCACGATGTTTCCGTAAAGAACGACGTCCATGGGCCCGTGCACCTCGAGCAAGGCAGCGAGATCGGCGGGAATGCGCGCAAGCAAGGCGCCCGCCTTCGAGCACCAGCTCGCGCACGTGTACGTGAAGTCGATCCACCACGTGTTCGGGCGGTCGTCGATGCGACCCAGCGCGACCGGAGCCTCGCCGCAGCTCGCGAAACCCCACCGGAACGAAAGAAGGTGGTAAGGCTCGAGGTTTTCGTTCACGCCCATGAGCTCATACACGTACGACGTGTTCGGTTTCGCCGTCTCGTCGATGAAATCGAACGAAAAGGTCCCAGAGTCATCCTCGAGCATCTCCGGCGTGATCTTCTCACGCGGCTCACACGTGCCCTGGGCAGAACGATACAGGTCGAAGCCGATGCGCGTGGGATCTTCCTGCACGTCGATGCCGGTGGCGCGAACGACGATGCGACCGTCCTCGCAGCGCGCGTCGACGTAGAACTGCGCCCAGGCAGGCTGCGCGCACAGGGCGCCGCTCAGCGTGCATGCAATCCAAAACAGCCTCATCCAACGACTCCCGCCAGAGCGTTGTGCACAACAAAGATAGCTGAATGACGGCATCCGTCAACCCTCGCCCGCAGGCCAAACGGAGACACGCAACGGCATACGCGCGTACACTCGGGTTGGCACCCGACGTGTGCGGCTGACGCTCGGCGTGGGAATCGACGTCGGGTCCGACTTGCTCCGATCTTCCTGAGGGGGCGCGGTGAAGATCCCGACTCCGTGGAGACGGTGGGTTTGCAGGTCGGTCGTGGCGAGTACCGCCTTCCTGTGCGCGTGCGGCTCAGACTCTCCGTTTCTGGCGCAGAACTCCGTACAGAACGACCTGGTCTTCACGCGCGAAGACGGTTCTCGCATTCACTTCGACGCCGGATCGAGCATATCTGTGACATGCGGCCCCTGGGAGTCCAACCAGGTCCCCGTCGAGAGCCTCCGCATCACCTTTGCGGGACGGTCCGAGAAGCAGCCTGGCTGGACCCTCAAAGCCGTCCTCGACGACGTGACGCTCGAGGAACCGCTCGCGTTCCCAAACTCCTTCGTTTGGAACCAGCCGCGGAATGTCGACGTCTTCGTATCCGATCCTCCCAACGAGTGCTCGACTTCGAGCGCGGATTCTGGAGGTTCGCTGATGTTTCAGGAGTTGCGCTGCGGGATCAACGGACGGGTGCGATTTTCCATCGATGCCGTGATTGGCAGCGAGTACGGAGATGCTCCCTCCATTCGGGTTCAGGGCACGTTCGAAGCACCCGTGGATCCGGCTTCGAATCCCTAGCGGGCGAGTTCACCAATCCAGAGCGTCATCGATAGAGTCGCTTGACGACACCCCACCCGCGTGACTGCACCGACGTCGGTGTTTCGACCAGCAGCTCGAAACCCCAGTCGACGTGGTCGTCGGCGGGACGCCACCATTCGCCGTGACCTGCGGTCACGGTGAAATAGTCGTGACGGCAGGGCGTTTCACTGTCCGACGTCACGTCCGCGGCGATCCCCGGCCCCTCCCCGGAGGCCAGGCTCCCAGCGGGGAACTGCACACAAACGGCGATTGCGTTCGTGCCGTCGAACCAGATGTCGTGCTCTTGCAGATCGACCTGAAAGACGTCGAAATCCGTGGCGCCCACGTCGCGTGCTTGCAAGTTGGCCAGTTCTTCGGGTGTTGGAAATCGCACCGGATCCTGCGGCGTATTGGGAAGCACAATGACCCCTGCCGAAGGGAACACGATCGACATGTCGACGCTGACGAAAGCCATATGCCGGACACGGAACGGTCCGGGGCTTTCCGGGAAGAAGACCTGGATGACGAAATGACTTCGCGCCGCGGTGCAGTCTCCCGAAGATCCCGGCACGGAGAAACAGCCCGGGTTGGTCATTTCCGTGAGCGCGCCATCGAAGCACACCAGCGCGGAATCCGACGCAACTTTGCGCCACGCGCCCTGGTGAGGAAGCTTCAAGTGATTCTTGTTCCCGCACGTTTCCTGACACGATTCATACAACCATGACCGTACGTCCAACAGGCACCGTGCGGCCAGTTCAGCGACGCATAGCTTCGTAAACACCGGACCGTCGCTCACGAGTCACAGCGGACAGGCGAACCGCTGGGGCTGCTCGGTGTGGTTCGAAGCCACGGGCGTGGCAAGCATCCCCGCAACGTGAGCTCCTAGGCGCGCGTGTCGCTCGTGGCCGACGCCTCGGACAGAGGGGAGCGCGCCGCTTGCGAGGTCAGCTTCTCGATCTCTCCGGCACGGTCGCGCAGCCGCGTGAATCGGGCCATGAAGATGTAGACGGCGGGCACAACGATCAGCGTGAGGAAGGTCGAGAAGAACATGCCGCCCACGATGGCGATGCCGAGCGGCTGTCGCGCCTCGGCGCCGGCGCCGAATCCCAGCGCGATCGGCAGAACGCCCACGATCGTCGAGAACGACGTCATCAGAATGGGGCGCAGGCGGATGCGCGAAGCTTCGATCACGGCCTCGTAGACCTCGCGGCCGCGTTTTCGAAGCTGGTTGGCAAACTCGACGATCAGAATCGAGTTCTTGGTCACGAGACCGATCAGAATGACCAAACCGATCTGAGAGTAGATGTTCAGGCTGAGATCCAGAAGCCAGAGCGACAAGATCGCTCCCACAACGGCAAGGGGCACCGACAGCAGAATGGTGATGGGGTGGACGAAGCTCTCGAACTGTGCCGCCAGCACGAGATAGATGAAAATCACCGC
>JBFJHN010000598.1:0-2760 GCA_041613275.1 Candidatus Krumholzibacteriia bacterium
GCAGGCGCTTGGGGTGGACCCGCAAGGCCAAGCGCGCGCGTGGGCGGAAGTCGTCTCACGTCGGTGTTCGTCCTTTCCGAACGCCTGCATCTTCCATGCCCCGCGCAGTGGCGCAAAGACCACCGTAGACCGGACCAGGCCACAAAGACGACGGCCACGCCGACTCCATCGGCGTGGCCGTCGCTTTCCGTCTCCTGGCGGGCGACGAGAGCGGGCTCGGGAACGTTCTCTGGAAGGCGCGCTAGAGGCGTTCCCCGAGGTACTGCACGAGACGCGGCCCGTCCCCGATCACGCGCCACTCGCGCGCGCCGCTGGCAAGGATCGTTTCCTCCCAGCGCGCGATGCGTTCGCGGTACGTCGTGGGGTTGGCGTTGTCCCCGTCCAATCTCTTCACGTTGACGGCGACGACGTAGATGCCGGCGAACTCCTGGACGTCGAACGTGCGCTGCACGCCCGCAGGGAGCTCCTCCTGCATGTCGCTGAAAGTGATGATCATTTGCCGCGCGGCGCCCGACTCGCGCAGGTGGTCTGCGGCCAGCATCATGCAGCCGCGTACGTCGGTGTAGCGCGCGTTTTCCGGACGCTGCGCAAAGGCGTCCAGGTCCTGGGCGAAGCGGATCTTCTGGGCGTTCGCCCGCGAGGGCCTTTCGTCCAGAAGCACCGACGCCACGATGTTCTCCTTCTCGAAGCTCTTGCTGTCGATACTCATCAAGGTCAGCGTGTCCCCCGGACGCAGATCCGGCAGGATTCCCTTCTTGATGATCTCGACGACCTCGGGCTTCTGATCGGCGTAGGTTCCCGAGACGTCGACCAGCACGCAGACGGCACGTGTCCCGGTCTTCTGCGTCACGCAACCAACGAGCGCGCTACTGGCGACGAGCACCGCAATCGGTACGAGGACGCGGTTCACGAGCGCACCTCCCGTTCACCCGTCGGCACGACGGGGTTGGAGAGGCGACGACCGCCGTGCGCGACGGCCATCATCTGTTTGCCGTGCGCGAAGCGCTCGACCTGCAGGGGAATGGCAATGTACACGTCGTACAGCGCCCGCATGGCCAGCGCCAGATAGCGCAGCGCCGAGCCCATCGCGCGCATGACGTAGGAGCTCGCATCGGCCCCGATGGACAAGCTGAGCAGCCCCACCGGACCCGCGTTGCGCACCATCACCTCGAGCGGGATGGCAACCATCGCCAGGATCCACGGCAGGACGAAGCCCAACACCGCCTGGCCGATCATCGGAATGCGCGACTCGAGCGGTCGCGCCACGTCGGCGGCACCAGCGGCGGCACTGCCGGCCAGCGATTCCTTGAGCGCGGTTTCGGCCGCGACGAGGTGCTCGCGCAGAATGGCCAGCGAGCTCTCGATGCACGCCAGCAGCAGCAGCCCGAAGAACGCCACGCCCAGAACCAAGCGGCGACGCGACACCGGCAACGAGCGCAGCTGCGGGAACAGGTTCGTGATTCCCAACATTTCCATGACGAACATGCCGGTGGCGACTTCCATGAGCACGATCACCAGCGCGGCAATCGACGGCACCGACATGCCCAGAATGTGCGTGTTCGCGGGCACCAGCTCCGACATCGGTAGCGCGATGAGCTGGAAGTTGATGAACGCGCCCGCGAGCGCCACGCCCATGACGAGCGTGGAGATCAGGAAGGCGTTGAACGCCGACCAGGCATGCACGCGGCCGGCGCCATTGTCGCCCTTGCGTACCATCTCGTAATCCTCGATGTAGCCGTCGATGCGACCGGTCACCGAGAGCGCCTCGCGGCAGCTCTTGGCGGCAGATTCGGCCGCGCGTCGCAGCTCTTTGAGGTTCGGACGCATGCCGTCGAGGATCTTGTGACGCTGCGACGACGCCTTGCGATACTCGTCGAGCGCCTTCTTCTCGCCGGCCACGGCCGACTTGTGAAACTCCTCGAGCGCCTTGACCATCGCAGCGTCGGCGGGGCTGGGCACCGTTGCCAGAGCCTGAACGGCGTCCGACCAACCGGGCGCCGCGGGCGGCGATTGGCGGCACTCTTCGTAGTCGGCGTCGAGCTTGGTCACCAGATCGTCGACCTTGCGCTGCAGGCGAGGCAGCTCGGCCAGGTCGCGACCGAACGACTGCTGCAGCCGGGTGAACTCCTGCTCGATCTTGCGTTCGGAGCTTTCACGACCCGCTTCGAGCGCCAGCTCGCGGCTGCGCTCGCGCAGCTCGGTCGCCATGGCGCGGCACCAGCGCGAGGCCAGGCGGAAACCGCCGCCCACGGTTTGCGCGATGCTGCGGAGTGCGCGGTGCATGGGCACGCGCGCGGCGTACAAAAACAGCTGACTTCCGAGGAAGATCAGAATGAGCCATTTGACTTGAAGCATGACCTCCACCTCCCGAGCGCACGCGCTTGCACGCGGGGTCAAACGACCCTGCGTGGATCCATCGTCGACGGCGCGCGCGAAACCCGCACCGCGCCGCAGCTCGGTGACTGATGAATTGTCGGTTCCATGCAACTTCCTTGCCTGGAATCCCGACGCGTGGAGAGGTGGATCCGAACGCCGCATGGCTTCGTGTCGCGTCGCGTCGCGCGCGACATCACCGCCCGTCGGCCTTGCAGGTCGAGAGACGCGAGACGTTCGCCGTTGCGAGGGTCGCGTCGAGCAAAGGGCGACGGCGGCTCGGCGACTTGCTCGGCTACTTGTAGATCGCACCCACGACGACGCCGTACACGGCGCCCACGATGACCTCGCTGCCGCCCCAGCACCAGGAAAGGAAGTAGGGGAAGC
>JBFJHN010000599.1:0-2759 GCA_041613275.1 Candidatus Krumholzibacteriia bacterium
CGAAACACGCAGGCTCGCACAGAAGGTTCGCTCTCGAACCGACGGGATGCTCCCATGTCCGATCGCCCCACGGCTCTCGTCACCGCAGCCGCCAGCGGCATCGGTGCCGCATGCGCGCGCGAGCTCGCACGCCGAGGCTATCATCTGTTCGTGCTTTCCCGCTCGGAAAGCATCGAAAGCTTGGCAGCGGAGCTGGGCGCGGTCGCCGTACGCGGCTCGGTGACGTCGAGCGCCGATCTCGAGTCTCTCGTGCGACGCGCGCTGGACGCGACGGGTCGCGTGGACGCGGTCGTCAACAACACGGGGCACGCACCCGGCTCCAGCACGCCCACGGGACGGCGCATGGATCTGGATGCCGAGGCCCACCTGCTGGATCTCTCCGATGACGACTGGGACACTGCGTTCGAAATGTACTTCATGAACGTCGTGCGTATGGCGCGGTTGGTCACGGAGACGATGACCGCTGCGGGTGGCGGGGCGATCGTGAACATCTCGGCGTTCGCGGCGCGCGAACCCAGCTACGCGTATCCCACCTCTTCGGCCATGCGCGCTGCGCTCTCGGGGTTCACGAAGCTCTACGCCGATCGCTACGCGCGTCACGGTGTGCGGATGAACAACGTACTTCCGGGCTACGTGGACAACTGGGAGTGGTCTCGCGAGCTACTGGACAGCATTCCGATGGGGCGCGCGGCGACGCTCGAAGAGATCGCGCACACGGTGTCGTTTCTGCTCTCGCCGGATGCAAGCTACATCACCGGCCAAAACCTTCTTGTCGATGGCGGGCTCAATCGATCCACGTGATGCGATCACGTGCTGCGGATCGGCTCGACGCGACGCGCTCGCGCCTCAGGGCAGGTAGCCTGCGGCGATCCGTTGGAAGGTCTCGACCTGCTCGGACTGCCAGGCCGCGTCGTGCCCCAGCTCCTCTGCGAGGAGTGCGGCTACGGCCGGCGCCATCTCGATGGCGGCACGCGCGTGCAGCAGCAAGGCGCGCGTGCGCCGTGCGAGAAAGTCGTCGACGGTTTGCGCCATCTCGAAGCGTGCCGCCCACACGACTTGCGCCGCGCGGATGGGCAGCTCGGGATGCAGGCGTTGGCCCAGTCGGGGTTCGGCCCGCATCAGATCCTCCAGGGCCGGCGCGTCGGCACCGTAAACCGCCAGGTCACCAAATTTCTCGGCGTGCTTGTGATAGCCGTGGATGTTGAGCTCGCGCGTCACGCACGGCTTGTCGCCGAGATCGGCCACCATGCCCGCCTGGTCGACGCATTCTTCCGCCATGCGCCGGTAAGTCGTCCACTTGCCGCCCGTGATCGTCACCAACCCGGAGCTGCTGATGTGGATGGCGTGATCGCGCGAAAGCGCTGCGGTGTGAGCACCGCTTCCGCCCTTGACCAGGGGGCGGATGCCCGCGAACGTGCTGCGCACGTCGTCGCGCGTGGGGCGTTTGGCCAGGTAATGCGCGGCGGTTTCCAGGATGAAATCGATTTCGCCGGCCTGCGGCTTGGGCTCGAGATCGACACGATCGACCGGGGTATCGGTGGTGCCTACGAGAGCGTGTCCATGCCACGGAATGACGAAGAGGACGCGGCCATCGCGCGTGTGCGGCAGCATGATGGCGCTGTCGCGGGGCAAGAACGAGCGCTCTAGAACGATGTGCACGCCCTGGCTGGGCGCGATCATGGCCGGCGCTTGCGGCTCGTCCATACGCCGCACCGTGTCGACGAAGGGCCCGGTGGCGTTGATGACACAACGGGCGTGCGCCGATCCCTCGCGCTCGGAGAACACATCACGCGCGACGATTCCGTTGACGCCACCGTGCGCGTCCTTGAGCAGGCCCGTGACCTGCACGTAGTTGAGCACCGCCGCACCTTGCTGTGCCGCAGTTTGCACCAGGTTGATCAGAAAACGCGCGTCGTCGAACTGGCCATCGAAGTACTGCACGCCGCCGCGCAAGCCGTCGGTACGCAACGTCGGGATGAGCGTGAGCGTTTCTTCCTTCGACAGGATGCGCGACGGGCCGAAGCTGTAGCGCCGCGCCAGCATGTCGTAGATCTTCAGCCCGACTCCGTAGAACGGCGCTTCCCACCACTCGTAGTTGGGCACGATGAAACGCAGGTCCGAAACGAGGTGTGGAGCGATGCGACGCATGACGCCGCGCTCCTGCAGCGCCTCCATGACGAGCGAGACGTTGCCCTGCTGCAGGTAGCGCACGCCGCCGTGGACCAGCTTCGTGGAGCGAGACGAGGTACCCTTGCCGAAGTCGCTCTGCTCGAGGAGCAACACGCTGTAGCCGCGCGAGGCAGCGTCTACCGCCACGCCTGCGCCGGTGGCGCCGCCGCCCACGACGACGAGATCCCAAGGCTCGTCGTGATCGAACACGCGGCCGAACATCTCGCGGCGGTTCATGGTTGCTCCCAGCCGCGGGCGCGTCGAACCGCTTCCTGCCAACGCGCACGTGCGGCGTTCGCCCGCGACGCGGGGATGCGCGGCTCGAAGCGTCGATCCACCTGCCATTGCGCCCGCACGTCGTCGATCGACGCCCAGAACCCCGTTGCCAGCCCCGCCATGTACGCGGCTCCCAAGGCGGTCGTCTCGAGCACCGTGGGGCGCACCACCGGCCTCTGCAGGATGTCCGCCTGGATCTGGAGCAACAGATCGTTCGCGGCGGCGCCGCCATCGACGCGCAGCTCTTGCAGCGTCGTGTCGGCGTCGGCCTCCATCGCGGACACGAGGTCCGCCACCTGGTGAACGATGCCGTC
>JBFJHN010000600.1:0-2757 GCA_041613275.1 Candidatus Krumholzibacteriia bacterium
AGCTCGGCGCGGATTACGTGGCGCTCAGCTTCGTGAGCTCGGGCGACGACGTGCGCGCGCTGCGCCGCAGGCTGCAGCGTTTGGGCGCCGACGTGCGCATCATCGCCAAGCTGGAGCGCCCGCGCGCGCTCGACAACCTCGATGACATTCTCGAGCGCGCCGACGGCGTCATGGTGGCGCGCGGAGACCTCGGCGTCGAGATCCCGGTCGAACAGGTGCCGGCGGCACAAAAGCACATCATCGCGCGCGCGGGCGAACGCGGGCGCTTGTGCGTGACCGCCACTCAGATGTTGGAGACGATGATCGAGAAGCCCAGCCCCACGCGGGCCGAAGTATCCGACGTGGCCAACGCCGTCTTCGACGGCACCGACGTCGTCATGCTCTCGGGAGAAACCGCCGTCGGTCACAATCCGGTGCGTGTGGTCGAGACCATGGCGCGCATCGTACGCGGCGCCGAATTACGCCAGCACGTGCGTTCATGGCGTGTGCTTCCCAGCCCGGACGATCCGGTGCGCGCCGTCATTGCCGAAGCCGCGTCGAACGCCGCACGTTCGCTCCAGGCACGTGCGCTGGTCGTGTTGACCATGAGCGGCAGCACGGCGCTGCGGGTGAGCAAGCACCACCTGCACCTGCCGATCTACGCCATCACCTATCGAGATGCCACGCTACGCCGCGCCGCGCTCTACCGTGGCGTGCTCCCGATGCGCCATCGCTTTCGCGCCAACAGCGATCGGCTGTTGGCCGAGATCGAACGCGACCTGGTGCAAAGCGGCCATCTGCACGCCGACGATCGCGTCGCGTACCTCGGCGGAGCGAACCCGGGCGGTGTCGCCACCGACTTCCTGCAGCTGCGCCGCGTCGGAGCGCGGCGACGCCTGCGAGCCGAGTGATCGCAGGCGACGAGCCGTCGCGTCCGCTGGTCGGTTTTCCCCCGGGCGCGGCCACACCGCTGACCCGAACGGTTCGAGGTGCGCGTATCGTTTCCCGTTGCACCGAGCGGATGTCGGGTGCGCCGGCGCCAAACTTCCTGACGAAAGCCGCGCACGCCGTGCATGTCGGCACCCCATTCGGGTGACGGATGTCCAGGGTGAGCGCGCGTGGCCGAACCCGTGGAGCGTTGCTCTCACCGTGACGCGCCACGCTGTTCGCTTCCCCGAAACCCCCGAGCCGTCCGCTCCCATCTTGGAAACGATCCCGGTTGGATTCCACAATTCGTTTCATTGTAACGGATTACGAGTTTTTTGGGGTTGACGGCGCAGTCGGGCTCTGATATCGTTCTCCTCGGTGGACTCGTCCGCCAGCCCCACCCGTACTCGATCCTCGGAGGAATCCGCAGCGAAGCACTGCTCCTGGAAGCATCGTCCGCCGTATTTGCCGCATGCTGAACATCTGGACCGTTCTCGAGGAGCACCATGGGCAGGATCCCCAAGGTTCGTCGTCCGACCCGTCTGACGTTGCCTTTGACATCGATGGTTGCGAGCACGCTTGCCGTGGCTCTGGTCGTCGCGTGTGGCGCGTGGGCCCCGGCGCACGCCGCGGAGCTCCGCGTGCGTGTCGGGTCGCGCGGCGCACACGCGCTGGACGCCCAGCTCCAGCGCCTGCACGAGCGCGAGGCCGCGTCCGCCAAGGTCTCGGAACTCCCCGCGCCGCGTGCACGCGTGGCGCTGCCGGTTCTGTTGGGGCCGGGGGAGTCGCTCGAGGCGGCGACGGCGCGCATCCCGCTCGAGGTTCTTGGGACGTCGTACTTCCACGGCTACGCGGTCGCGACCGTCGGCATGCGTGCGAGCGAAGCGGTGACGCTCGACGGCGACGACGTCATCACGCTCTGGACGGCTCCAACCCGAGCGCACGTGGCGCGCCCGCAGCGCGTCGACGTGGCGCGCGATGAAGCGGCACGCGCGACGCTCGCCGAAATCGTGCTCAACCCCGAGGCGCTGACCGCCTACGCGCCAGCCGCCCCCGTGGGCAAGGGGATGCAGACCACGTCCTTCGCTCCGAGCGTGCGCCCGAGCCTCGAAGGCAGCCCGGTCAAGATGCTCATCCTGACGCGCGACGTGCTGCAGAGCGCCTTCGAGGACTACGCGGACGATCGCACGCGTGCCGGCATTCCGACCGTCGTGCGCACGATCGAATGGATCGAGCAGAACTACCCGCACGGCGCCGACCTGCAAGAGACGCTGCGTCTGTTCATTCGCGACGCCTACGCGTTGTGGGGGATCGACACGCTGCTGCTCGGCGGCGACACGGATGTCGTGCCGGCGCGCTACGCGTACTCGTCCTATACGCCGAACCCCGAAGAGGTGCCGACCGATCTCTACTACGCCTGTCTCGATGGGGGCTGGAACGACGACGGCGATGCGCACTGGGGAGAGGCGTTCTCGGACGTCTCCGATCCCGGCGACAACGCCGACCTCTATCCGGAGCTCCACGTGGGGCGTTTGCCGGTGCACACCGCCGCCGAGGTGGCCACCTACCGCACCAAGCTCGACGCCTACGCCCAACCGACGGTGACCGACTACCAGAACAACATGCTGTGGCTGTCCGAGGTTTTGTGGCCGGCCAACTACTCGCCCGGCGCGACGATCTTCAAGAACGGAGCCGACAACTCCGAGCGCATCATCTCGCTCAACGACCTGGACACCGGCGGCAAGCAGCTGACGAAGTACTACGAAACACCCTCGGCGTATCCGGGCTCGTCGCTGCTCTCGCGCCAGGACGCGATCGACGAGATGAACGCCGGCCACGGCATCGTCACCC
>JBFJHN010000601.1:0-2754 GCA_041613275.1 Candidatus Krumholzibacteriia bacterium
CGGCAGCTGGCGCGGCAGGAGGCCGACGACCTGCGCGCGCGCGAGACCGAGCTGGAAGGCAAGCTCGAGATCATGCTGGTGCCGCCCGACCCGCTGGACGAGAAGAGCACCATCGTCGAGGTGCGCGCCGGGACCGGCGGCGACGAGGCGGCGCTGTTCGCCGCCGACCTCGCCCGGATGTATCAGCGCTACGCCGAGCGACGGAACTGGCAGATGGAGGTGCTTTCGTCCAACCCCACCGGCATCGGCGGCTTCAAGGAGATCATCTTCTCGGTGAAGGGAACGGGCGCCTTCGGGCGCCTGCGCTTCGAGTCGGGCGTGCACCGCGTGCAGCGGGTGCCCGAGACCGAGGCCAGCGGGCGCATCCATACCTCGACGGCCACCGTGGCCGTGCTGCCGGAGGTGGAAGACGTCGACGTTCAGATCAACATGGCCGACCTGCACATCGAGACCACGCGCGCCGGCGGTCCGGGCGGGCAGCACGTCAACACCTCGGACTCCGCCGTGCGCATGGTGCACGTGCCCACGGGCATCGAGGTGCGCTGTCAGGACGAGCGTTCGCAGCTGAAGAACAAGGAAAAGGCGTTCAAGATCATGCGCTCGCGCTTGTACGAGCAGCAGCGCGCGCAACAGGATGCGGAACGCGCCGAAGAACGCCGCTCGCAGATCGGCAAGGGTGAACGCAGCGACAAGATCCGCACCTACAACTTCCCGCAGTCGCGCATCACCGATCACCGCATCGGGCTGACGGTGCACAACCTGAACGAAGCACTGGACGGCGACATCGACGACATCGTGCAGGCACTGGTCACCGACCACCAGCGCGCACAGCTGGCGTCGCAGTGAAGGCGGAATCATGAGCACGCAGGCCCCCCGACCTTCCGCAGCATCCGACGGCGGCGCTGCACGGCCCGAGGCGCACGCGCCTTGGACGACGCTCCGCCTGCTGACCACGACGACGCAGTGGTTGAAGGAACGCCGCGTGGACGCGCCGCGCCTCGCCGCCGAGCGCCTGCTGGCGCACGTCCTGGGTTGCAAGCGCGTCGACCTTTACCTGGACACCGAACGCCCGCTGGCCGAATCCGAGCTGGCGCCATACCGCGAGCTCGTGCGCGGGCACGCGACGGGCAAGCCGCTGCAATACCTCGTGGGCGAGACGGAGTTCATGGGCCTGCGCTTTCATACCGACGCACGCGCTCTCATTCCGCGCCCCGAGACCGAGATCCTCGTCGATCTCCTCGTCAAGCAGTGGAGCGCGTCGTCACGCCCGTTGCGCGTCCTCGAGCTCGGAACGGGCAGCGGGGCCATCGCCGTGTCGCTGGCGGCGCTCCTGCCGCACGTCGAGGTGTGGAGCACGGAGGTCTCTCCGGCCACGGCGGCGCTGGCACATGCCAACGCCCAACGCAACGACGTCGCCGAGCGCGTGCATGTTCTGGTGATGGACCGTTTCGTTGCGCTGTCTGCCGACCTCGCCGGAGGCTTCGACGCCGTGGTTTCCAACCCGCCCTACGTGCGCACCGACGAGCTCGACGGCTTGCCGGCGGGGGTGCGCGACCACGAACCATGGGTGGCGCTGCACGGCGGTGCCGACGGTCTGGAATTCCACCGCACGCTGTGCACGCAAGGAGCGGAGTTTCTCGCGTCCGGCGGAACGCTCGCGGTCGAAATCGGCTCGCAGCAGGGCGCGGCCGTACGCACATTGTTCGAAGAAGCCGGCCTGCATGGAGTGCGCGTGGTGCAGGACTATGCGGGCCTCGATCGGGTCGTCCTGGGCCAGCGCTGACATCCTCGCCCACGCCACGCCCTGAAGAGGTACGGGGCTTGCGGGGAGGGTGGTCGGGTCCAGGCAGAAGCACGGGAGTCGCTTCGCGGGCGAAGCCTGTGGCTCGGTACACACACGGAGTGTGATCGTGGACACGTTCGTCATCGACGGGCCGGTACGGCTGGAGGGTCGCGTCCGGGTGAGCGGCGCGAAGAACGCCGTGCTCCCGGTCATGACCGCAGCGCTCTTGGTGGAAGGCGTCAGCGAGCTCGACGCCGTGCCGCAGCTGCGCGACACCGAGACCATGGCGCACCTGCTGCGCGTTCTCGGAGCCCGCGTCGAGCAGCGTGACGGACACCTGCGCATCGATACGCGCGGCTACGACTTCTGCGAGGCGCCGTACGAGCTCGTCAAGACCATGCGCGCATCGGTGTACGCGCTGGGGCCGCTCCTGGCTCGGCGTGGCCGCGCGCGCGTCAGCCTGCCGGGCGGCTGCGCGTGGGGACCGCGTCCGGTCGATCTGCATCTCATGGGAATGGAACGCTTGGGGGCTGCGATCTCGTTCTCGCACGGCTACATCAACGCCGAGGCGCCGAACGGCCTGAAGGGCGCCGAGATCTTCTTCGAGATTCCCTCCGTGGGCGCGACGATCAACGTGATGATGGCGGCGGTGCTGGCGAAGGGGAAGACCACGCTCGTGAACGCCGCGCGCGAACCCGAGGTGTCGGACATCGCGGAAGCGCTCAATCGTGCCGGCGCACGCATTCGCGGTGCGGGCGGCTACGCCGTGGAGATCGACGGCGTGTCCGAGCTGCAGCCGCTGAAGCACCGCACTCTTCCCGACCGCATCGAGGCGGGGACGTTTCTCATCGCCGGTCTCATGAGCGGGGGTGACGTCACGGTGGAGGCGTGTGAGCCCAACCACCTCACCGCGCTGCTCGAGAAGCTGCAAACGATGGGCGGCGAAATCGAAGTCGGCGACGACTGGGTGC
>JBFJHN010000602.1:0-2739 GCA_041613275.1 Candidatus Krumholzibacteriia bacterium
CAGCTCGCGCGTGGGCTCGCGTCGGGCCACGACGCGTCCTCCCCAGGCGCGCGGCACGGCGTCGAGCGCGTGCACCTCGGCGAGCACGAGACCCTGCTCGACCCAGCGCAGGTCGATGCCTTCGTGCTCGGCCATGGCGTACAGCACGTGCGTCTGCGGAACTTCGAAGGCCAAGAGCCAACGCACGCCGCCGCCGGACGCCGCACCGTCGTGCGCGCCGCAAAGAAGCAGCGACGCCGCAACGCAAAAGAGCGCGCGCAAGCGGCGCGGTGACCTGGCGATCGCGCGTACGCTCATCGTTCTTTCTGCACCTCACCCGTCATGGGAACGAAGCGCACCGCGGCCAGCGTGTCGCTGGCAAAGCCGTCCTCCGTGCGCGTCACGCGCACGAGATCTTGCACGTTTTGGCCCACCGGCAGGACCAAGCGTCCCCCCGGCTTCAACTGCTCGAGCAACGGCTCCGGAATGCGCTCGGGAGCGGCGGTGACCATGATGGCGTCGAACGGCGCGTGTTCGGGCCAGCCGCGGTAACCGTCGCCCGCACGCACGTGCACGTTGGTGTAGTCGAGCCTCTCGAGCACGACACGCGCGCTCGCGGCGAGCTCGGGCACGATCTCGATCGTATACACCTGCGCCGCGAGCTCCCCGAGCACAGCAGCCTGGTAGCCCGATCCCGTGCCGACTTCCAGAACGACCTCGTCGCCGCGTAGGTGCAACGCTTCGCTCATGAGGGCGACGATGTACGGTTGCGAGATGGTCTGCTCGTACCCGATGGGCAGCGGACGATCGCTGTACGCGAGATGTGCCCATTCTTCGGGCACGAATTCGTGTCGAGGCACGTCGCGCATGGCGGCGAGAACACGCGGATCGCGCACGCCGCGCAATTCGATCTGGGAATCGACCATGGCATGCCGTTGGGCTGTGGTCCGTCGGGTCTCGACGCCGCGCGCGGGATCGGAGACGGCGACCCAGGCTCGATCCGCACCGAGCGCGAGCACGATGCCGCCCGCGAGCCACACCCCCGCGCGCGCGATGCTCGGTAGAGACTTCAAGTTCGCTCTGCAACCTCAAATCATCAAGGCAGATAGCGCACTCGAACCTTAGTTCATCGCTGCGCACGGCGCAAGCGCGGGCGGCCCCATCCTGCGCCGCCGGGGGTTTCGATTCGCAAACGATCGCCTGCGTGGACGTCGATCTGGAACTTGCCGGGCAACGTGCGCCAGCGTCCGTCGCGCCACAGCGCGTTGCGTCCCCGTTTGCCGTCGGCGCCGCCTGCGGCGCCCGGTGGGGGCAGGCGCCGGCGCTCCGAAAGGACGCTCACCTGCGCCGGCGTGGAAAAGAGGTACTCGCGCACCAGACCGTCGCCGCCGCGCCGCATTCCGCGGCCGCCCGAACCGCGACGCAGCGCATAGCGCGTGACGCGAAACGGATAGGCGTGGTGCAAGGCTTCGATCGGCGTGTTCAAAGAGTTCGTCATGTGCGTGTGCACGCCCGAGATTCCGTTGGCGCTCGGGCGCGCGCCCATGCCACCCGCGATGGTCTCGTAGTAGGTGTACGGCACACCTTCACCATCGACGCCGCCGATCGTGATGTTGTTCATGCTGCCGCTCGAGGCCGCTGGGATGCGCTCGGGCAGCGCCGGACGCAGCGCTTCGAAGAGCACATCGACGAGGCGCTGCGAGGTCTCGACGTTGCCGCCCGCGACCGCAGCCGGCGGCTCGGCGGCGACCACCGACGCGCGCGGCAACGTCATCGTGACCGGCCGCATGCAGCCGTCGTTGGACGGAATCGTTTCCTCGACCAGGCTGCGGATGACGTAGAACACGGCCGACCGGGTGATGGCCTCGATCGCGTTCAGCCCGCCGGTGACCTGCGGCGCCGAGCCCGAGAAGTCGAAGTGCGCCTTCCCGCGCCGCAGGCGCACCCGCACCTCGATGCGCACCGGGACATCCTCGATCCCATCGTCGTCGAGGAAATCGACCGCGTGGTACTCCCCGTCGGGCAGCGTCCGCAGCAGGCGTCGCGTCATGTCTTCCGCGTAGTCCAGCAGCTCGTCCCCGCGGCGACGCAGCGTGTTCCAGCCGTGCGCGGCGAGCAGCGCCTGCAGCCGGTCGGCGCCGACGTGGTTCGACGCGATCTGCGCGCGCAGGTCGCCGCGCCGCTCATCGGGCGTGCGCACGTTGGCCAGGATCAAGCGCAGCACATCCTCCTGCATGCGCCCGTCGCGGACCAGCCGCAGCGGCGGAATGCGCAGGCCCTCCTGGAAGATCTCGGTGGCGAGCGGCATGCTGCCCGCGTGCATGCCGCCCACGTCGGCGTGATGGGCGCGGTTCGCCACGTAGAACCGCGGGCGTGCACGGGAGTCGAACACGCCGCGCACCAACGTGATGTCGGGCAAATGCGTCCCGCCGCGGAACGGGTCGTTGAGCGCCACCACGTCGCCTGGTTCGGGCGGCGCGTCGCGCAAGGCGTACTGGACCGACAGCGGCATCGAGCCCAGGTGCACCGGAATATCGTCGCCCTGGGCGAGCATGCGCCCCTCGGCGTCGAAGATCGCGGTCGAGTAATCACAGCGCTCTTTGATGTTCGGCGAGAAGGCGGCGCGACGCAGCGCCACGCCCATTTCGGCGGTCACCGCCTGCAAGCGGTGCTTCCACAGCGCAACGGCAATGGGATCGTATCTACGCACGGCCACGCGCACGCCCCTTCCCGGCTCGCCCGCGCGCGGGCGCGCGCTCC
>JBFJHN010000603.1:0-2736 GCA_041613275.1 Candidatus Krumholzibacteriia bacterium
CGGAATGATGAACTGCGTCACGGGCCAGTGGTACGAGTACAGGCCGATGAGCTGGATGTCGACGCCGGTGGGCCCCACCGTTCCCAGGTTGTTGCCGCCGAAGGTGGCGTCGAGCCCGTTCCCCTGGTTGGTCTGACTCGCGTACAGCACGGCGAACTTGATCATCGCGGTGCCCGGGATGTTCGAGGTCAGCGTCAGAGTTCCGTTCGCCGTCGGATTGTTTCCGCCCGCGACGCCCGTGACCTCGAGGCCCAGGTGTCCGGTGGCCTGATACGAGATGCCCATGCCCGCGTAGGTCGCGGTGGGCACGATCAGGAGCGCCAGAAGCGCAAAGAGCCGTGTCGTCATCAGGGTTCCTCCAGGTCGTTCCGCAGGCGCCTGCAGACGGAGCCTCGTCGTGGCTGTGCCTCGTTACGGTCACAGAATTCAAGCACTCTGGTCGCCATCACACAACGTGGACGGATGCTCAGCGGCCCAGGCCGCGTCGGTAGCGCGCGGGCCGGGATGCGGCGTAGCCTCCCGCGAACAGCCTGCGCGCTTCGAGCATGGGAAACTGCGTGCCCTCCGAGGATCCAACACGATACTGCCATTGTTCCGGGCGGATGCCCTCGGACCAGCCCACGGGGTGATCGAGCATGGCTGCGACGCCATAGCGCTGGCCATAGACGCTGTAGACGTAGTGGCGCGACGCCTCACCGGTGGGCTCGAGCGCCAACTGTAAGCTGTCGCCGAGCACGCGCGCGAGCTCAGTCACGAACGTTGCGTCGTCGATGTAGTGCGGATCGTCGCGTTCCACGTCGTCGCCTAGAATGACGTTGGAGATGGAGCCTTCGACGGGGTCCACGAAGGGATACGTGCCGGTTCGCTCCTTGTAGAGCTCGATGACGAAGGCGAGCTGATGGATGTCTGTAACCCGTTGCCGATCCAGATCGAGCTGATTGGCGTCGCTGACGTCAATCTCCGCGAAGATGTCTTCGAGATGTCGTTGCAGGTGTTTGCGCACACGGGCGTTGGGATGGAGGCTGAACGTGGGCTTCGGATCGGTGCTCTCGGGTTTGCTGCACCCAAAGAAGGGCAGCAGGAGCAGGATCACAACGAACGACAATCGGGACATGTTCGGACCCAGCGTGATGCGAGCTCGTCGCCCGAGCCCATGGCTTCGCTCGACCCTTGTCACGAGCGAATGGTGACGTAATCCATCAAGTCGAGCATTTCGAACAGCTCGCGCAGATCGTCGGACAGCCCGCAGATGACCAGCGCGCCGCCGGCATCCCGGAACTCGCCCACGGCAGCGATGATGGTCCCGATCCCGGTGCTGCTGATGAACTGCACGCCCGCAAAGTCGAGCTCCACCTTCACCGAGCCCGCGGTGCGCAAATCATGGAGACGATCACAAAGCATCGGGGCGCCGTCGGCGTCGAGATGCCCGCGCAGCGTCAGTTTGACGAAGCCTTCCTCTACCGGGACGCAGTTCACGATCTCGAATTGCTCCACAACGTTCTTCGAAGCGTCCGTCTTCTCGCTCATCTTGCGATCCTTTTCTCGAACGTGATGCGGTTTCCCGTTTCGTTGAACTCGTGCTGCAGATCGTCCAGCAGCTGGCGAATCATATGAATCCCGTAGCCGCGGGCGTGGCGCTGGGCGGCGGAGTCCGGCGGCGGCGACACCGACATCCGCGATGGATCGAAACGCTTGCAATGGTCCTGTACGCAGCCGGCGATGCTCCCGGGACCGAACTGCAGCTCGAGATCGATCGATCTCGTATCGTGGCCCGGCAAGCCGTGCTCGACCACGTTGGCGCAGATCTCGTACAGAGCCAGCCGCAGCTGCATGAGATGCGTGCTCTGCTGCCCGTACGAGGTCAAGAGCACGGCGCAGTACGTAGACAGCTGGGCGAGACATCCGGTGGCGTGGCGAAAGCGAGCCGAATAGACCGGCCAATCGGCTTGTACCTGCCAACGATGCTCCGCGAGATAGGTTTCCGGAAGGACGATCGTTCGCGAATGCGATGCGATCGCGCGTGGCTCGGTCTCGAACAGCGCGTGCGTACGGAGCTCGTCGCCCTCGCGCACCACGATCTCGCTCATCCCAACCTGGCGCGCGCGGTCGGCGAGGCGCAGCAGGTCGGTGTTCCACGTGGGCGTTGCACGCCCCATGTCGGCAACTTCGACGCGACCGCGCACGAGATCGATGCTCTGGACCACGATCATACGAGGGTCTCCGATCCGCCCGGGACGCGCACCGGATCGCGGTGCAGCACGACCATCGTCAGATCGTCGCTTTCCGGACGCTCGCCCCGATGCGTGGCCACGCAATTGGCGAGGCGCTCGATGACCGAGCCGCGTGGTGTGCGCCGCCAGAGCTCGAGCTCGCGCAGCACGGGGTCCAATCCGAGAGGTTCTCCGTTCATGTCCATCGATTCCACGAGGCCATCGGTGTACACCAGCAGGCTGTCGCCTGGGCTCAAGAGGATGCGATGACGTTTGAGGCTGCGGCGCAGGACGGCGTCCGGAAACGGCCCAATGGGCTTGCCGCCGATGGGCAGCGCACGCACGCCGCGCGGCCCAAAGTTCAGCGGTGGACAGTGACCCGCGCTCACGTAGTCGAAGATGTGTTCACGCACGTCGAGGATGCCATAGAGACAGGTAATGAACATGCCGCGCCCCATGCTGTCGCGCAGCATGCGGCTGGCGGCGACAAGCACCTCCACCGGATCCTGATCGGGTCGCGCCAGGC
>JBFJHN010000604.1:0-2736 GCA_041613275.1 Candidatus Krumholzibacteriia bacterium
AGGTGCAGACGAGCGACGCGCCGGGCGGCATCGAGCTCGGCCCGGCCCACCGGCCGTTCGAGGGCGAGAACCTGGGCCGCGACGTGCGCACGGCGCACCGGCTGGGCTGCAACGTCGTCCTCCTCGATCCCAAGGACGCCGCCTGGTGGAGCGTCGAACATGCGCCGGCAGACGCGCGCCGCATCGACGTGTGGTGGCAGAACGACGCGAGCAGCCGTTTGATGCTGCTTCTGGCCTACCTCGTCACGCGCGATCGCGAGTGGTCGGGGGCGACGATCCGCATTCTGGCTCCGCGCACCCGCCGCGGCGCCGAGAAGACGCGCGAGGCCATGAAGACGCTGCTCGCGAACGCGCGCATCGACGCTGAGATCGAAGTCGTCGTCGATCCCGACGCCGAAACCATCGCCGAGCGCTCCGCCGACGCGGCGCTCGTCTTGCTGCCGTTCGACATGCAGGGCAAGCAGCTGGTCGACCCGTTCGGCGACCGCCCCGGCCCGCTCCTGCGCCGGCTGCCGCTGGTTGCGTTGGCGCGTGCGGCGCAGGACATCGACCTCGAAGCCGACCCGGAGGACGGCGAGTCGTCGCGGCTGGTGGCGGCGCTCGATCGGGTGCGCGACGCCGTCGAGCGCGCGCAGCACATCGAAAAGCGCGCCGAGCGCGCTCGCGTGGAGGTCGATCGCAAGCGCCGCGCGCTGGAAGAACCGCCGGGCGATGACGACGGCGAAAACCTGCAAGACCAGGCGCGGCGCGAGCTCGATGTGGCGTCGACCACCGCGCAGCGACTGACGCGCAAGGCGCGCAAGGCGCGCGAGAGCGCCGCCAAGGCTGCGGTGGCGGTCCAGGAGCTGTGCGCCGAATCCCCGCGCGCGCTGCGCGACACCGCCGACGAGCTCGCCGACCGAACGCGCGAGTGGCTTCCGGACTAGGACAGAGGTTCGATGGCCGCTTCGTTCAGCACCGGAACGCCGCGCGAGCGGTACAGCAACGCCGCGCTGGCCGCACACACCAGGAACACCACGGCGGCGACCGCCACGTACACCGCCGTGAAGCTGCCGTCGCGATGCAGCGCGCTGACCCCGTACACCGCGAAGGCGCCAATTCCGAAGTTGAGGACGAACTTGATGCCGTAGCTCGTGCTGCGCCAGCGCTCGGGCGTGAAGCGCGCGACGAGGCTGTTCTCGATGGGCTGCATTCCCAGTCCGAAGAACACGTACGCAGCCGCCGCCAGCACAAGCGCCCACTCGCCCACGAAGGCCATGATCGCCACGAACGGCAGGCTTGCGGCATGGAAGCCCAGGTAGAGCTTGCGCAGATCGTAGCGATCGGCCAGATGCCCCCCGAGAATCTGTCCGAGAATGCCCACCGAATACACGGCCGACGCGATGACGGTGGCAGCGAGATTGGCGACGCCGCGCAGGGATTCGGTGTCCAGCCGCTGGAGGAGCGTGGTGAGGAAAGTCGTATTCTGCTGGAACGTCGCCGGCACGACCAGCGAGACGCCACGATACGCGAAGCCCCCGAACATCATCGCGACGCACACGATGGCGAAGTATCCCAGCCGGGTGCGCGAGCCGTGCGATTCGTCCGCGCGCGCGCCGCGCGACGACACGCTGCGCTCGTCGATCGGCAGCACGAACCCGAGTATGCCCGCGACGACACCGAGCACGCCCAGGAATGCATAGGCCGCGCGCCATCCCAGCTGGAAGGCGAGGATGCCGGCGATGAATGGTGCGGTCGCACTGCCGAGGTTGCCGAACACGCCGTTCCATCCCAGCGCGCGGCCACGTTCGCGCATGGTGCGCGACAGCAGCGACATCCCCGCCGGATGGTAGCCGCTGATCCCCAGCCCCACCAATCCCAACGCGGCCACGAACTGCGTCGGCGTGCGCGACACGGAAACCAGCAGCGCGCCGACGCCGGCGCCCAGCATGCACACCGACAGCACGCCGCGCGCGCGCCAACGATCGGTCCACAGCCCCATCGGCAGCGCGCCGAGTCCGAAGAGCAGGTACATGAGGAACGACAGACGCAGCACCTCGGCAAGAGACCAGCCGAGATCGTCACGCACGGTCAGCGCGATGGCTGGGAAGGTAAGCTCGTACAGGTGGGTGAGAAAATGCGCTGCCCCGGTCACGGTGACGACGCGTTTCTCGTTCGGAGTGAATGCCATGCGCGCCACGGGCCTCAGACCGCGAAGCCATAGAAGGTGGGATTGCGCAGCGCGGGCAGCGCTCCGCGTGGGAGCAGCAGCGTGCGCACGGACCACAGTTCGACGAAGATGCGATACTGCAGAGTGCGATCGAGATAATCGACACCCGGCGAGCCGCCCGTTCCCACGCGACGCCCGATGACGCGCTCGACCATGCGTGCGTGTCGCGTACGCCACAGGACGAGCAGCTCCTCGAGCTCGACGACGGCGTCGACGAGCAGCCGCGGCCAGGCCAGAAGCGGCAAATCGCGATACGACTCGATGAAGACGATGCCGGCCCGGATCCGGCGTGCACGTGCACGTGCGTCCGTGTCGACGTCTTCGGCAAAGAGGAAAGCCTGCGCGCGCTCGACGTCCTCTTCGCTTCGCTGACGCAACGTCTCGGACGCGCCGGCTCCGGCGGCGACGAGATCTTCGGTCTGACGCCTGCGCAGAGCGCGATACGCGTCGAGGTACTCGCGCATGAACGTGTCGACGACCGCCCCATCGTTCCCGTCGGACGGGCTCGAGGCCTGGATGGGCGTGCG
>JBFJHN010000605.1:0-2735 GCA_041613275.1 Candidatus Krumholzibacteriia bacterium
GCGACGTGCTGCACTACTTCTGGCTCGCCACGGATGCGGGCGGCGGCACGAGCTCGCTTCCCCTGGGTTTGACGAGCGTCCCAGCCACACGTGGCGAGGCCGAGATCGCCACCGGTGGCTTGTTCGAGGTGAGCTTCCTGCCGACGATCGACTGGGACGCCGGCTTTCTGGGACGCATCGACGCCGATCCACACGGCAAGCTCGAGCCGACGGAGCAAGAGCTGCAGGCGTCGAGCCAGGCCGCCTGTATCCTGTACGTCAACCGCGTCAACGCCCGACGCCGCTCCCTGCAGCGCACGTCCTTCACGTACACGCTCGACATGCTCGGCTATGGCGACGCGTACGATGTTTACGACCACAGCGGGATGGGGAACACGAACAACCATCTCGGCGGTCGCGCCACGGTGGAGCAGGCGCAGGGATACAGCTTGATCGTTTACGATGCCGGGGCTGCCGGACCCAGCGGCACGATCATGCCCGAAGGCAACGATCTCGATGTCGAGAAGGTCGACCAGGCGAGCTGGTTCCGCAGCTGGCTGCAGCAGGCGGCGCTCGGCGAAGCGGGTCGTGCGACGCTGTGGGTGCTCGGAAGCGATGTGCTGCAGGAGAAGCCCAACAACCCGCTGTACACGAGCGACATGGGAGTGATGCTCGAAACGACGGGACAGGCGCTCGACGTCAATCCCGAGGTCGAGGGTGTGACGTCGTTCGCGTTCCTCGGCAGCGGGACGGCGTGCGATGTCGAGTATTCGGGCGACGTGTTCACGCTGAACGGCGGCTGTCCTGTCGTGCGCGACTATGACGGCCTCGGCGACCTTGGATCCGCGGTGGTCACGCACCGCTTCCGGAGCCCTCAGCAGGGCGTCCTCGCCGAAGCCACGATCGTCATGAACACGGACGCCGTGGGACGTTGGAATACGATCTTCCAGTCGCATCCGTGGTTCGACATCGTCGAGCCGGGAAGCGTGCCGGGCAGTCCGCAGTCTGAGGAGCTGCTGCTGTCGAAGACGCTGCAGTGCGTGCTGCCGTTGGACTGCGCCGCGGGGGATCCCACCGACGTGAGGGAGCGTTCGAGCGCGCCGCCGCGCACGGTGCTGCACGCGAACGCGCCGAACCCGTTCAACCCGACGACGACGATCCGCTTCGACCTGGCGCAAGACGCGCATGTGCGACTGCGCATCTTCGACGTTTCGGGTCGTCTGGTGCGCACGCTCGTCGCCGCGCCGCGCCGAGCGGGCTTCGATCAGCGCGTGCTGTGGAACGGCATGGACGACGGTGGACGCCGCGTCCCGAGCGGCGTGTATGTCTCGAGGCTCGAGGTCGGCAATCGCGTGGCGACGCGCAAGATGGTCCTGATGCAGTGAGCGCACGCCATCCCCGTGGTGCGAGCACGCGTCATGGCCATCCAGGGAGCGGGACGCTTTTTCCGGACGGGCGCCCCGCTCCTTTTTGTGTGAGAATCGCGGCATGATCCGCTACCGCAGCACACGCGCACCCCAAGACCATGGCGTCGGCTTCGCAGAGGCGATGTTCCGAGGGCAGGCACCCGACGGCGGCCTGTACATGCCGGATGCCGTGCCGCGGCTGCCGGCCAAGCGGCCGGTGGGCGGGAGCTTCGCCGATGTTGCCCGGCGGGCGCTGGGCGTCTGGCTCGACGACGAGCTCGGCGCCGAGGTGACGGCGGAGCTCTGCTGCGACGCGTTCGACTTTCCCGTGCCGGTCGTGCCGCTGGACGACGGCACCTGGGTGCTCGAGCTCTTCCACGGGCCCACGGCCGCGTTCAAGGATTTCGGCGCCCGCTTCCTCGCCCGCGCGTTGGCACGCGTGCGTCCGCGCGGCCAGCGGTTGACGGTGCTCGTGGCCACGTCGGGTGACACGGGCTCCGCCGTGGCGCAGGCGTTCGACGGCCTGGCCGATGCGCACGTGGTCGTTCTGTATCCGGCCGACAAGGTGAGCCCGCTGCAAGAAGCGCAGCTCACCTCCGGTCCCGCGAACGCGCACGCGGTGCGCGTGGCCGGCGACTTCGACGACTGCCAGCGCCTGGTGAAAAAGGCGTTCGCCGATGCCGATCTCAACCGCGCGCTGGGCCTCACCTCCGCCAACTCGATCAACGTCGGGCGCTTGGTCCCGCAGCTCACCTACTACGTGCACGGCGCCGATCTGCTGGCGCTCGAAGACGGTGCGCGCGACCACCCAATGCACGTCGTCGTGCCTTCGGGCAACCTGGGCAACTTGATGGCAGGGCTTTTCGCCCGCGAAGGCGGCGCGCCCATCGAGCGCTTCGTGGCTGCCGCCAACCGCAACGACGTGTTTCCGGAGTTCCTCGCAACCGGCGTCCTGCGCGCGCGCGCGTCGGTCACGACGCCGAGCAACGCCATGGACGTGGGCAACCCGAGCAACGCGGCGCGCATCCAGGCGCTCTACGCCGGCCGAGAAGACGCACTGCGTCGCGACATCGTCGGCGAGAGCGTCGACGACGAAACGACGTACGACACGATCCGCGACGTGTACGCCGAGTCCGGCCGGCTGCTCTGCCCGCACACGGCCGTCGGTGTGGCAGCCCGACGCCGGCACCGCGACGTGCGGCGCACACTGGTTCTCGCCACTGCGCATCCGGGCAAGTTCGCCGAGGTCGTGCGCGAGGCCACGGGCGCCGACGTGCCCCTGCCCGAATCGCTGCAGCGCGCGCTCGAAACCCGGCGCGATCCCACCGACCTCCCTGCCGAAATCGACGC
>JBFJHN010000606.1:0-2733 GCA_041613275.1 Candidatus Krumholzibacteriia bacterium
CTCGACAATGGCCGTCTTGCCCTCGCCGGGCTCGCCGATCAAGGCCGGGTTGTTCTTCTTGCGCCGCGAGAGCACCTGGATGACGCGCTCGATCTCCTTCTCGCGCCCGATGACCGGATCGAGCTTCGAGTCGCCGGCCAGAGCCGTGAGATCGCGCCCGAACTGGTCCAGCGCCGGCGTTTCGCGCTTCTCCTTCTTGCTGGTGCGCGTCGACGTGCCGATGCCGCCCAACAGCTTGAGCGTTTCTTCGCGGACGCGCTTGCGGTCGGCGCCCAGCTCGATGAGCACGCGTGCCGCGACACCTTCGCCCTCGCGGATCAGGCCCAGCAGGAGATGCTCGGTGCCGATGTAGTTGTGGCCGAGCAGGCGAGCTTCCTCGACCGAAAGCTCGAGCACGCGCTTGGCGCGCGGCGTGAACGGGATCTCGCCGATGGTCAGCGTGCCGCCGCTGGGCGCGACCATCTTTTCGATGGCCTGCTGGATCTGCTCGAAGGACAGACCGAGGTTCTGCAGCACCTTGGCCGCGATGCCCTCGCCCTCGCGAACGATTCCCAGGAGAAAATGTTCGGTGCCGATGTAGTCGTGCTGAAGCCGGCCTGCCTCGTCGCGTGCGAGAAACAGAACCTTTTTGACGCGCTCGGTAAATCGATCGTTCATCGCCGGCCTCCCGAAAACGAGGCGAGTTGAATTCTGCGCGAATATAGCATCAGCTCTTCGAGCTCCGCAATTTCTTCCGGATTGCGTCGGCCCTCCACACGCCGCGTTGCGACGCGTCGCCCTCGCGACCGCTCAACAGCTCCGTGTGGGCTTCCTGACTCCAGGTCAGGACGTCGTCCAGAACGCCATCCGAAATGTCGACGAGCCCCAGGGCGCGACCGAGACGAAGCAGCGACGCGTGGTGCAGAGCTTCCTGCGGGCTCAACGTACGTGCGTGGGACAAGACCCCGAAAGAACGCCAGATGCGGTCTTCCAGCAAAGTCCGTGCCCTGTCCAGGAGCTCCGCGCGCGCTTCGCGTTCCCGGGTGACGAGTTCGGTGACGACGTCGTTCAAGCGCTCGAGGATGTCCGCTTCGCGCAGGCCGAGCGTCACCGAATTGGAAACTTGAAAGAAGTTCCCCATGGCCATCGTGCCCTCGCCTTGGAAGCCGCGTACGGTGACGTCGCGTTCCTGCAACGCCTTGAGCTTGTCTTCCATCTTCTTGCACAGCACGAGTCCCGGAAGGTGCATCAGAAGCGACGCACGCATGCCGGTCCCGGCGTTGGTCGGACAGGCGGTCAGATACCCGAACGTTCGACTGAAAGCATAGTCGACGCGCTCGCCCACCGCCTCTTCGAGCGCGTCGGCGGCCCGGAAGGTGCCGTCGAGATCGAGGCCGCTGTGCAGCGCCTGAATGCGCAGGTGGTCTTCCTCGTTGATCATGAACGACAACGTCTCGTCGGCGCCGATGACGACGCCGCGATAGCGCGGCTCGTCGACGAGTTCCTGGCTGACCAGCTGCCGCTCTCCGAGCAGGCGTCGTTCGAGACCTTCGAGCGGCTCGAGTTGCAACCGCAGGTCGCCGTCCAGGGGTGCGAGCTTCTGGGTGCAGTCCAGAATGTCACGCAGCAGCTCGGAGCGTGTCGCGGGCCCAGCGCGCTGCGGGAACGGCCGGCCCGCGACGTTGCGCGCGAAGCGCACGCGCGTCGACAGCACGATCTCGCTTTCCGGCCCCGCATGGCGCAGCCAGATGCTGGGACGTTGCACCAAGGCACGCACGTTCTGCATGCGCGATCCGCTCCGGTGTCAGCGGTCTTCGCCGTCGGAAGACCCGTGCTCCGCGGATGCGTCTTGCGACGCACCCGGCGGTTCGTCTTGCGTGTCGCCCAGGGCACGGCGGGCGGTGCGGATCTCGTCGCGCAGCGCCGCCGCGCGCTCGTAACGCTCCGCCGCGACGGCGGCATCCAGCTCGCGCTGCAGCGCTTCGACTCGTGCCCATGCCGAGGCCGCCGCGCCCGCTCCCTGCGGGGCTTTGCCGGTGTGCTGCCAGTCTTCGTGGATCTGGCGCAGCAGCGGCTTGAGCTGCGTCTCGAAGGCGACGTAGCAGTTGCCGCATCCCAAACGGCCCTGGCTCTGGAAGTCGGCGAACTCCAGCCCGCACTTGGGGCACGGCGCCACGTGAGGTGTCGCCGCGCGCCGCTTCGGCTTCGAGATGCTCGACATCAGCTCGTCGAGCGACGGCGTGTCTTCGAGCAGGCCGCGCTCTTCGGCACAGGTGCGGCAGATGAACAGCTTCGAGACCTCCGCGTCGGCGATCTCGGTGAAGTGCACCGAAGCCTCGTTCTTCTCGCACAGCTCGCACTGCCGCGTGTCACTCATAGCGCTTCTTCCAGGTGCTCCGTCGGCCGCAGCGTCCCGCCGCTCAAATACAACGTACGTCGCGCGCGTCGGGCCAGCGTTGGACTGTGCGTCGCGACGAGGAACGCTTGCTCGCGCTCGCGCGACAGGGTGTCGAGCAGCGCGTGCAGATTCTCGCTGGCCTGCTCATCCAGATTGCCGGAGGGCTCGTCGGCCAGCACCACCTCCGGCTCGTTGACGAGCGCGCGCGCCACCGCGACGCGCTGCTGCTCGCCTCCGGACAGCTCGCCGGGCTTGTGGGCGACACGTTCGCGGAGCTGCATGGCGTCCAGGAGATCCCGCGCCCGGCGTCGCGCCTCGGTGTCGCTTCGTCCTGCGATCCACGCCGGCAGCATGAC
>JBFJHN010000607.1:0-2726 GCA_041613275.1 Candidatus Krumholzibacteriia bacterium
CCCAGCGACGGCGAGTCGAAGTTGCCCGGCGCGTCTTGCGTGATCAGACAGCAGGCGCGCCCGGCGGCGTGCAACGCATCGGTCAGCGCGAGCCCGGCCACGCCGTCACCGACCACCGCCACGTGCGTGCGCGCGGGCAGCGCCATCGGCGTCGAATGCTTTGCTGACGAGCGCACACGCGCATGCTAGGACGCGGCGGGAACGAGGGGAAGTCGAACCGGGTGTCGGGCGACGCCGAACGTGCGACTAGGCGCGGCTCGGTGACGGGCTCAAGGACGCCGTCAGAGCCAGTCCCATGTCGGGGGAGGTGTACTCGCTGGCGTTCAGCCGGCGCAAAACGTCGTGCACCAGCTCTTCGTCGGACCAGAAGCCCTGGTCGAGCATCCAAAGGCTGGCCACGAGCGCTTGGTCCAGCTCGTTCTCGTAGCCGGTTTCCACCAGCAGTCCGGCGAACCAAGGACCCAGAAGTGCAGCCGAGATCAGCAGGTGCCAACCAGCGATGACGCCTGCCGGGGAGGTGAGGTGCGCGTTCGCGAAGGTGCGGTGCTGCAGATACATGCCCAGCAGCTGCAGACCGGTCTCGCCGAGCGCGGGCAATCCGAAGGTCGGACGGCGTTCGGCTTCGCGCAGCAGATCGGCCATCCAGTCGGCAAAGGCGCGCAGTCCACTGCGCGCGACCAGGTGGCCGGTAAAGCCGCGCACGTACTGCTGCATCGTCTCCTGCGGATCGAGCGAGCTGATGCCCGGGAGCGGCTCGTTGCGTTTGGCGTTCCAGGCTTCCTCGAGGAACCCGAGCTCGCACGGTGTCCCGCGGCGCACGGTGCGGAAGGTGGCTTCGGCGATCGCCAAGCGCCGGCGGCCCCGTGCCAGGGCCGCACCGGGATCGCTCTCGGCGTCTTCGAGGTCGGCCTGAAGTCCGTCGACCAACCAGTAATAATGATCCCATTCCAGCGGCAGATCCGGCGTCAGCCGTGCCTCGTGCACCTCGTGGATCGGCACGTGGCGCAGCGGGGCCTCGTCGCCGTCCAGCTCGATGCTCACCTCGAACGGACGCACTTGCAGCAGATGCTGCAAGGCCTCGCGGCTCGACGGCATCGCGCGCAGGCACACGCGATGCGGCGTGCGCAGCGCGAACACGGGCTCGAGCGGCGGCAGATCCAGGATGGCGCTCGGGACCCAGCGCATGCTGTGGATCGCGGTCTCCTGATCGTCCAGGCGCGCGTCGTCGTTCATCGGCTCCTCCGGCCTGCGTCGCGGGACGTCCGCGGTGCGTGCGCCACGTGTTTGCAAGCCAGGTTCCAGCTTCGGCGCAGGCCCGAGCAACGCGCTGCGACGGTTCTCCGTGAAGCGCAACTGCACTACCCTGCACAGAGCGATGCACCGTCACCGGGAGGCCCACGTCGATGTCAGAGGCCGCAATTCGTGTTCTTGACGACGCGTGGGCGATTTCCGGCCCGCTGGTGTTTGCGGGTTCGTTCGCGCCCCCAGGAGACAAATCCATCGCGCATCGCGCCTTTTTGCTCGCCGGGCTGTCGCAGGGTCGCTGCACGTTGCGCAACGTCCCGAGCGCGGAGGATGTTCAACGCACGCGACGCGCTCTCGAGCAGCTCGGTGTGTCCACGCGCGACGGCGACGGTGCGTGCGTGGTCGATGGTGTGGGGCTGCGTGGACTGCGTCCGGCAGGAGGTGCCCTCGACTGCGGCAACTCGGGAACCACCATGCGGCTTCTCCTCGGCGTGCTGGCACAGCAGGCGTTCGTCTCGGAGCTGCGCGGCGACGCGTCCCTGTCCCGGCGACCCATGCGTCGCGTGGCGTCGCCGCTGCGCGACATGGGAGCGGCGATCGTTTGCGAAGGCGACGACGAACGCCCGCCGGTGCGCGTCGGGCCGGTCCCCGAAGAAGGCCTGCGCGGGACGACGCACCGGCTGGAGGTGGACAGCGCTCAGGTGCGCAGCGCCATCCTGTTGGCGGGCCTCGGTGCCCGGGGGCCGACCACCGTGCAACCCGCCAGCGCGGCGCGGGATCACACCGAGCGCATGTTGCGCGCCCTGGGCGTGGACGTGCATGCAGACGACGACGGCGCGACGATCCGGCCGAAGCCGGAGGGCTGGTCCGCCTTCCACGCAACGGTCCCCGGAGACGTTTCGGGGTTGGCATTCTTTTCGGGACGCGCAGCAGCGGCGCCCGCGTCGCTGGTCGCGCGCAACGTCGGTCTGAATCCCAGCCGCATTCGTTACCTCGAGATCCTGCGCGACGCCGGCGCCGAGGTGGACTTCGATGTCGAGCACCACGAGCTGGGTGAGCCGTACGGACGCGTGCGCCTGCGCGGCACGCCCCGCCGCAGGGTGCACGTCTCGGGCGAGGACACGGTGCGGTGCATCGACGAGGTGCCGGCGCTCGTGGTTGCGGCTGCCGCGGCCGGTGTCGAGGCACGAATCGAAGATGCGCGTGAGCTGCGCGTCAAGGAGAGCGATCGGCTGTCGACCCTGGCCGAGCTGCTGCGCGCCTTTGGCGCCCGGGTGGAGGAAAGCCGCGATGCGCTGCGGCTGGCCCCGGGAGCGCAGCTGCAGCCCGCCACCGTCGATGCACACGGCGATCACCGCATCGCCATGGCGGCGGCGGTGTTGGCGAGCGCGGTCGCGGGCGAGAGCGTCGTTCGCGGCGTCGCATGCGTGCGGACGTCCTACCCGAGCTTCGCCGGCGACTTCGCCCGGCTGGCGCATTCC
>JBFJHN010000608.1:0-2722 GCA_041613275.1 Candidatus Krumholzibacteriia bacterium
CATCACGCTCGACGTCACGGTGCGGGATTGTCAGGGGGCACCGATTGCGGGAGTTCCTGCGGAGGCGGTCGTGCTGCGCTCTGCGAGCCTGTGCGCATGTGCTGGCGGGCTGATCGCGGACGCACCGACCGACGCCAACGGTCGCACGCGATTCCGCGACGTGCGTTTGCACGCCGGGGGTTCGGCCAGCACGCTCGAGATCGTCGCCGACGGCGTGCCGCTTGGTGACGTCAGCTTGACCTTCAACGGCCCCGCCAACCGCGGTTCGGGGCCGCATTGCGCCGTCGATGCGGACGCCGTGACCTGGTTCGGCGCCAACACGCTTCGCTCCGAGTTCGGTGACCTTCGCTACAGCATCGACGCCGACCTGAACGAGGACGGCTTCGTCGATCTCATCGACATGGCGCTGTTCGCGCGTCATCTCGATGAAACGTGCACACCTGCAGCGAAGAGCACGCTCCCTCCCGCGCGTCTCGAAACACCGAACGAAGTTCTCGAGCCACCGCGCGTCGGGATCTACTTCGACTCGCTCGGCACGGTCACGTGCGCCGATCTTACCGTCGGCGAAGCGGTCGACTTCTGGGTGGTGGCGTTCCTGGACGGCTCCGAACTCACGGGGCTGAGCGCCGCCGAGTTTCGGATCGAAGGTCTGCCCGAGTCCGTGGTCTACAGCGAGGTCGAATCCCTGCACGACATGAGCGCCGGCAAGGATCCCAGCGCCGACGGAGCCACGCTCGCCTGGAGCAGCTGCGCGAGCGCGCTGGAGGGTCCGGTGACGCTGCTGCACGGCAGCCTTCGCGCCACCGAACCCGTTCCCGCCACCGCGATTCGCATCATCGGACATCAGATCCCGAGCAACGACGGATTCCGATGTCCGGTCCTCACGCGCTGCAACATCCCATCGGCGTGTGATCCCGACCCCCAGAGCGCGCAGGTGTGCGCGGTCGGATTGCCCGCGCTCCTCAACCCCGAGCCCAACCCGTGCGAAACAGCGATCACGCCGACGAGCTGGAGCCACGTCAAACGCCTGTTTCGCTGAGGAACGCTTCGTCCAGTGCGCGTCTTCTCCCGAGGGCCTGCTTCGCGAAGCCGGATGCGCGAAGCCGGATGCGCTCAGGCTTTCTGCGCCTTCGGCGGCTTCAAGACACCGCTCTTGCCGGTGACGCGCCGCAGCACGCCCGTTTGGCCGATGTGGTACGTCTCGTGGAACACGAACGAGTCGATCAGCGAGCCCACCGTTTCGTTCGGGTTTCCGCTCGGCGAGAAAGGCGCGGTAGCTTTTGCCTTCTCCGCGGACAGGTTCTGGATGCCCTCCACGAAGCGAGGCTGCATGGCCTTGAAGCTCTTCATGATCTCGTCGAACGGCACGGCCTTCGAGCGATCGCTCATTGGCTTGTCGTTGTAGATCTCGTACTTCGATTCGTCGATCGAGCTCGGGATCCCCAACAGACCCAGCGCGGCGTTCCGCGACCGAACGACGTGACCCATGATCCAGTTGACGCTGTTCCCACCCTCGGCGGGTTCTTTGAGGCTGTCGCTGTGGCTGATGCCCTCGACGTTCTTGCCGATCACGTACTCGTTCAGGGCAATCTGATTCAAGAGTGTGTCCCGTGTCATGGTTTCTTCCTCCTGGAAGTCGACCTGTCTTGTCCTCGAGCAGACGTCTCGCTGCGCAGTTCGACACCCGTCGCGGCGTCGATGGCCTGCATGACGCGCTCGAAACCTGCAACGTCTGCGTTGGAAACACGTCGGCCGATCTCCGCTTCGAGCCGCTCCACCTGCTTGCGCGCCGACTCTCCGAGCTTCGCCCCGCGCGCCGTCACCCGAACCAAAAAGGAGCGCCGGTCTTCGGGATGCAGGTCGCGCTTGACCAGGCCTCGCTCGCTCAAGCGATCGAGCATGCTCGTCATCGTAGGCCGCTTCAGGCCGAAGACGCGCACCAGCTCACCCACGGCGCACGGGCCGTAGGCGTTCACGTAGGCCAGCAGGTGCGCTTCCACGGCCAGGACCCCCAGCTCCACCAGCTGCGCCTCCAGGTACACCGACGCCTGCCGGTTCGCCTTGTGCAAGGGCGACAGGAAGCGCAGCTTGCGGAGGGGCCGTGTATTTTTATTCGATTTCGAACTATTCATGATCGAAGTATGTGCGCCGGCAACCGCCCCGTCAAGCCCCCCGCGGCGAGGGCGCCGCCCGATCGCAACCTCTCGCAAGACCCCGGGTCCCGCCCCGCTCGTCGGCCCTTCGCGGGTCCCGCCCGGGCAGGGGCGGGCTTCGCAGTCGCGGCGGAAACGGGACCCATCCCAGGTGTCGACGCCGTTGACGGTTGCTGTCCACGAAGTTCACGCATTCGGCGCCCACGCCATTCGAAGTGCTTGTTTTTCAAGCAACTCCATACTGGCACGAAGCTTCCTCGTCGAATGAGATGCGCGGGAAGTGGTCTCGCAACGCCGAGGGTGGCATGAGTCTTCGGCGTGCGTCGGACGCCACGAAGGAGAGAGATCGACATGCCCCCGCCAGACGTTTGCACCGAGCGTGGTCACTGGTCGACGTTGGCCGGCACGCGCCAAACGTTTGCACCGCGCGCGGTCGCTGGTCGACGTTGGCCGGCCCGCGCCAGACCTTTGCACCGTGCGCGGTCGCTGGTCGACGTTGGCCGGCACGCGCCAGACGTTTGCACCGCCGGCGCGATAGAAGGATGAAGACGATGTTTCAGTAGCGAGGG
>JBFJHN010000609.1:0-2720 GCA_041613275.1 Candidatus Krumholzibacteriia bacterium
CAAGCCTTGGGTGAAGACCAGCCTGGCGCCGGGTTCCAAGGTCGTGACCGAGTATCTTTCGAAGTCCGGCCTGCTGGAGTCGCTCGAGAAGCTGCGCTTCCACGTGGTGGGCTACGGCTGCACCACCTGCATCGGCAACAGCGGCCCGCTGCCCAAGCCCGTCGCCGAGGCCATCGACGAAGGCAACCTCGTCGCCGTGTCGGTGCTCTCCGGCAACCGCAACTTCGAGGGGCGCATCAACCCGCTGGTGCGCGCCAACTACCTGGCCAGCCCGCCGCTCGTCGTGGCGTACGCGCTGGCCGGTCGCATGGACGTCGACCTGCGCAACGAGCCGCTGGGACAGGACCAAAACGGCGCCGACGTCTTCCTGCGCGACATCTGGCCGACCAACGAAGAAATCCAGCGGATCGTGCACGGCACCGTGAATGCCGAGATGTTCGCGAGCAAGTACGCCGACGTGTTTACGGGCGATGCCGACTGGCAAACCGTGGCCGTTCCCGAGGGCGAGCGTTTCGCTTGGGACGCGGGTTCGACGTACGTGCGCCAGCCCACGTTCTTCGGCGACATGCAGCGCGAGCCGGTACCGTTGCAGAACATCGAGAACGCTTACGTGCTGGCCATGCTGGGCGACTCGGTGACCACCGACCACATTTCACCTGCGGGCGCCATCCCCAAAGACATGCCGGCTGGACGCTACCTCACCGAGCACGGCGTCGAGCCGCTCGACTTCAACTCGTTCGGCTCCCGTCGCGGCAATCACGAAGTCATGGTGCGCGGCACGTTCGGCAACATCCGCCTGCGCAACCAGCTCGCCCCCGGTACCGAGGGCGGCTGGACGCGCTGCTTCCCCGAAGGCGATACCACGACGATCTACGACGCCTCTTTGCGCTACCGCAAGGCGGGCGTGCCGCTCGTCGTTCTCGCCGGGCGCGAATACGGCTCGGGCTCGTCGCGCGACTGGGCTGCGAAGGGAACGGCCATGCTGGGTGTGCGCGCCGTCATCGCCGAGTCGTTCGAGCGCATCCATCGCAGCAACCTCATCGGCATGGGCGTGCTGCCGCTGCAGTTCGCCGACGGCGAGTCGCGCGCCAGTCTGGACCTGACCGGCGAGGAGACCTATACCATCCGCGGCATCGCCGACGGTCTCCAGCCGAGCGCACGCCTGCAGGTGATCGTCGCCTCGCAGAGCACCGACGAGCCTCCAAAGCAGTTCGAGGTGCTGTGCCGCATCGATACGCCGCTCGAGCTCGAGTACTACCGGCACGGCGGCATCTTGCAGTACGTCTTGCGGCAAATGTTGTAGCGTTGCGCACCGCACATTTCGAGCCGTGTTGCGCGCGGCAAGTCTTCGAGCGCATCCAACGCGTCGAGCGGCTCGGGGGACCATTCACGCCCGTGTTTCGCACCTTCGGCTGGATCGTGGTGATCACATCCGTGGTTCTCTTGCTCCTTCCATGGCGCCTGCATCACCGGTTTGGCCAACGCACCATCCCGCTCGCGCTCGCGCGCCTGAAGCTCTACGCGCTCGGCACGTTCGGACTCGGCGCCTTCATTCTTTTCGCGACGCTTGCTTGAAACCACGTTCGTTGGGGAAACGCGATCAAACGAGCGCGGCAAGGAATCGGTGTGCGGGTACGCAACGCACATCCGTTTCGATAACGTCCCGTTCGCCGCGTAGTGCGACCTGATAGGCCCATTGCACGCGAAGTCGCTGCTTGAAGTAGAGAAGCGCGGGATCCACGCGCTGCTCCGACAGCTTGGCTTCGACCAAAAACCAAGGTTTGCGACCCTGCGTCACCAGGAAGTCGACCTCTCGCCCGCTGCGGTCGCGCAAATAATGAAGCTCGACAGGATGACCTTCGCGATCCTGGAGAAAGTGGCAGAACTTGAGCAGGTGGGATGCGACGAGATTCTCGAAACGGGGTCCTTCTTCTGGAACCAGGCTCCAGTCCCATAAATATGCTTTCGGCATCTTTCGCAACCCGCGGACGCGGGCGGAGGAGAACGGCCGAAGTCGAAACACATAGTACAGGCGGTCGAGGATTTCGATCCAAGACGTCACGGCCCTGTGGCTCACCTCGAGGTCCTCGCGCAGCGCATTCAGCGAAAGTTGCGAGGAGACCCTTTCGGGAAGCAGATCCGCCAGCATCTGCAGCGACGAGAGATCCCGGATGTTCTCCAGATCTCGCACGTCTTCGCGGAAGAAACGGTCGAGCCGCTCCATCTGCCAGCGGCGCAACGTCCGCGCAGATTGGGCGAGGAACGGTTCCGGAAATCCCCCGAAACGGAGCAGCGGCTCAAGCGTGCTCTTGGAGCGTCGTTTTGGAATCTGCAGCTCATCGCCTGGAGAAGCGTTGTGATCTTCGCGCCCGGGGGAGACCTCGCTCAGCGTGAAAGGATGCAGACGGTAGTGATGGTAGCGTCCTGGAAGAGAGTCGCCGCCACGACGATAGACATCCAAACGCGCGCTCCCAGTGACCAGGAAGCGTAGCCGCTCGCGATGCTTGTCGAATTCCCCTTTGATCCAACTCTTCCAGGGTCGCCACTTGTGGAGTTCGTCCAGGACGACGATCGACTCGTCGGCCGGCCACCTTGCGGCTCGGATCTCGCGACGATCCGCTCGATTGTCCCAGTTCAAATAGGCACCGGAGCCGTGGGCACGGAGGATCTGACGCGCCAGCGTGGTCTTGCCAACCTGACGCGGGCCGGCCACAAAGACC
>JBFJHN010000610.1:0-2708 GCA_041613275.1 Candidatus Krumholzibacteriia bacterium
AGAACACGTCGCCCAGCGCGTTGAAGCGCCGGCGCCCGTGGTACTCGCCCATCGCGGTGAGCCCGTACAGCTTGCTGGCGCGTACCGGACCGCGAAGACCGAGAAGCGCGGTCTCGCGCACGTTCGGTGTCTCCTCGTACAGGAGCGCCGTGGGCAGAAACACATCGAGCAGACCGCGGAGGTCCACCGGCTCGTGCGGATCGTCGGCCACGGTCGCGAACGCGTCCGCGGCGCGTTCCGGGTCGACGATCACCGCGGGCTCGACGTGTGGCGGCGCGTCCGTATGGGCCACCCCGGGGGCGGCGCATTGGATGTCGACGGCGGACGGGCCGCGCGGGTGCACGCGCAGGGTCGTGCACGCGACGTTTTCGTCGACGACGTCCATGGCCCGCGCCGCCGCACGGCACGCCCCCAGAACGAGATGCTGTGTCGCGCGCATGACCTCCGCTTTCGGTGTGTCCCCCAGCTGCATGGAAAACGAGTTGCCGTCGTGGAACAAGGTGCTGCGCGGCAGCTCGAGCAGGCGCATGAACTCGTGCCAAGATCTTCGCATGGCGCAACTCCTTCAGTTCATGCGCAGGTAGGCCAACACGACGAGGATCAGCGAGCTGACGTCCATCCGATTGAGCGCCCAGCCGATGTACGCCTGACCCATCTCGCCGTAGCAGCGCGGCGTGGCGTGATGCAACGAGCTGGGGTCACAGCGTCCGATGTCCTGGATCTGCACGCGGCGGCGGCGGCGCTCTTCGGGGACGAGCACGATGCGCAGCTTGTGACCGCCGAGCTGCTCGGGGCGCACGCGCGCGCTCAAGTGGCCGAAGCCGAAGTCCAGCTGCTCGACGGGGCCGTCCAACAGGCGCAGCAACGAGCGCAAGCGCACGGCCGCCTCGGGCTTGGCGTTGTCGGCGAGCGCGCTGAGATGGGCCACGAGACCCTCCGAGCGCGCCACGTCGACCTGCAACATTCTGAGGTCCTTCTGAGAAACATCGAACTGCTGAGCGGTCAGGTACTCTCGACGTTGCGCGACGTCGCCGAGGGCCAGGCGTGCCTGCTGGGCGACGACGCTCGCCAGGAGATCCTCAGCCTGGTGGCGGACCTCCTCCGGCGGGTTGCTCTGCGTGACGGAGAGGTCGAACAGCATGTCGTTCCTCCTCGATTCCAATGTGAGTCCGGTTCGGTGCGAGGCGGCGCCCTTGCGCTGCACCTCGCACCGTCCGGGGATCTCCACCGCGCGCCGCGTCCGGAAGACGCTAGCCACCGCGGATGGCCGGCAGCAGCGCGGATTCGCTGCCGGGCTCGACGATCGGGTCGCCCTGGACGGGCGCACCGTTCATGTAGAGCTGGCCGTGGCGGTTGCGGATGCCGAGGCCTTCCAGCATCTGCGAGAGCGTGATCGGGTTGTCTCGATCGACCACGACGTCGTACTCGCCTTCTGCGAGCACCACGACGCGTGCGGTCTGCTTCGTCGAGCTCATCGCAATCATCCTTCCTGGTTGTGGAAAACTTCGTTTCACACCGTCATCCGATTGCGCCGGCACGGGTTCCTGGGCTCGCGGAGTGACGCGCGCACGCACCAGATTCCGGTGTTGGAATTGGAGCACGTGTGCGGGGGCGGAAAGGGGTGCTTCAGTTCGCGCTCAGAAAGAATCAGGAACGGGAAATTCCGCGCCGCGCGGGTTGTTGAAAACTCGGCGGTGGCGCGAGCGCGTTGTGTTTCGGAAAGCTACGTGTCAGCTCGACATGACAGAGCGACAACGCACGACGAAAGGATTTGCACTTAGCGCGTGTTTGCAAAGTTCGTTCACTTGTTTTTTCGCCGACCCGTTGCGCACGCGTGCGCTTCGTGATACGAGTCGAAGTGCGCCAGGCGCGATCCTCAACAGTACGACGAGTCTTCTGTCCAAAGGACACACGAGGGGGTGTCGATCGTGCAATGCCCGAAACAACTCGGCCCGCGGTACCGAACGACCTTCAAGGCTGTGGATAAGATGCAAAGCGGCAACGCGGATTCTCCTGGGGCGACTGCGATGCAAGTCGCACAGGAGCTCTACCCGGATGAGTTTGGCATCTGGGAAGAGATCCGGGCGTTCCGGGACTCCCTTCCGCGCGAGATCAAGGTGCTCCAGCCCGACGATGTCGAGCAGCTGAGCGCCCTCGCCGAGAAGGTCGAAGAGGGCAGGCGCCGCGGCGCGGCGCTGAAGGTGGTCGTGAACAAGCTGGTGCGTGCTCCCGAGCATGGCCTGCAGATTCATCGCGGTCACGCCAACACGCTGGTCGAGCAGTACCACAAGACGCTGACCGAGGACGTGCACACGCGCGTCTGCGAGCTGCGTGCGCAGCTCGCCAAGCTGCCGGCCGACAAGCAGGGCCGCGTGCTCACGGTGACGCGTTCGCCGTATCGCATCGTGCGCGTGCCGTGCACGCTGGGCGAGAAGGAGCAGCGCGCCATCCGTTGGCTGTATCTGATGTTCGATCGCTTCGCCTGGCGGGCTCGTCTGGGTCCCATCGAGACCAAGTCGTTCCGTCTGGCGCAGGAGCGTTTCCGCTTCGCGCTGGCGACGGGAGTGATCCTGGCCGACGACGGCACCGTCATCTCGAACAAGGGTGAGCCGCGCGCGTTCCTGCAACGTTCGGTGCGGCTGAAGCTGCGCTGGGTGTCGGAGGTCAGCCTGATGCTGGAGGAGGTCTTCGAGACCTTCTACAGGCCG
>JBFJHN010000611.1:0-2699 GCA_041613275.1 Candidatus Krumholzibacteriia bacterium
CGAGCCTGTCGGCGGGTGTTGTGTCGTCGGCGCGCAGGAACACGTCGGTGCGCGCGTTGATCACGAGCGGAACGCCGACGTCGTCGGCCGCGGCGCGCGCGGCACGCAGGCGCTCACACTGCGCTCCGATCGGTCGCAAGACACCGCCCTCCACGACGCTGTCTTCGAGGTTGATGCCCACGGCGCCGGCTTCGAGCACGCGCCGGATGTTTTCGCCCAGCGCCTCGGGGTCGTCCGCATAGCCCGACTCGATGTCGGCGCTCACGGGAACCTCCACCGCGTTGGCGATGCGCGCGATAACGTCGAGCATGGCGTCGAACGTGATGCGCTGGCCGTCGTCGTAGCCGAGCGAGTACGCCACGGCGGCGCTCGCGGTCGCCACCGCCGGGTATCCGAGCGCCTGCAGAAGCCCCGCCCCGAGCGGATCCCAGATGTTCGGCAGCACGAGCAGCTTGGGCTCTAGGTGCAGCGCGAGCAGGCGCTCTGCCTTCGCTCTCTGTTGCGCAACGTTCATGACGGATCCGTTCGGAGAAGCGTTCAGGGTACACGCTTCCGGCGGCCGGCGGAACTCGGTATACTCCGCGCATACCCGTACGCCGTTTCGTGCCGACGTGTCGATGTCCCGCATCGTCCGCGACAGGAGGAGTCCCGTGCTGCGTTCCGTTCTGTTTCTCGTGCTCTTCGTGCTCGCGCCCTCGGCCACCCTGGCCAAGACCGTCATCCACGCCGGGCGCCTGATCGACGGCCGAGCGAACCAGCCGCGCGCGCGCGTTTCGATCCTGGTCGAGGACGATCGCATCCAGGCCATCGTCAACGGCTTCACGCAGCCCGAGCCCGGCGACACGTTCATCGACCTGTCCGGACACACGGTGATGCCGGGTCTCATGGACATGCACACGCATCTCGCGGGGCAGATGTCGAAGGACTCCTACATCGACCGTTTTCGTTTGAACCCGACCGACTACGCCATCCTGTCGACGTTGCACGCCAAGCGCACGCTTCTCGCTGGCTTCACGACGGTGCGCGACCTGGGAGACGACGGCATGGTCGTCGTTTCGCTGCGCAACGCCATCCACAAGGGCATCGTGCCGGGGCCGCGCATCTACACGGCGGGGAAGTCGCTGGCCACGACCGGCGGTCACGCCGATCCGACGAACGGCTGGCGCGCCGATCAACGCGGCGATCCGGGGCCGCGTGAGGGCGTGATCAACGGACCCGAGGACGCGCGCGAGGCGGTGCGCCATCGCTACAAGGACGGCGCCGATCTCATCAAGCTCACCGCCACGGGCGGCGTTCTGAGCCTGGCGAAGAGCGGCGAGAATCCGCAGTTCACGCGCGCGGAGCTCGAAGCGGTCGTTGCGACCGCGCGCGACTACGGCTTCACGGTGGCGGTGCACGCGCACGGCAGCGAGGGTATGAAGCGCGCGGTCGAGGCCGGCGTCAACTCGATCGAGCACGGCACGTTCATGACCGCCGAAATCATGGAACTGATGAAGCAGCGTGGGACGTTCTACGTGCCCACGATCCTGGCCGGCGTCTTCGTGGGGGAGAAGGCGGAAGAGGACGACTATTTCCCGGAGGTCGTGCGGCCGAAGGCGGCGAAGATCGGCCCGCAGATCCACGACACGTTCGCGCAGGCCGTGAAGGCAGGCGTCAAGATCGCCTTCGGCACCGACTCGGGCGTGTCGCCGCACGGCGACAACGCGCGGGAGTTCGAGCTCATGGTGCAGGGCGGCATGACGCCGATGCAGGCCATTCAGTCGGCGACGCGCGTGGCGGCCGAGCTGCTGCGGGTGCAGGACCAGCTGGGCACGCTCGAACCCGGCAAGATCGCTGACGTCGTCGCCGTTCCCGGCAACCCGCTGGACGACATCGCGGTGATGCGCTCGGTGGACTTCGTCATGAAGGCGGGCACCATCTACAAGCGCCCGAACGCGGACGCCACGCTGGCGGATCGCGAGTAGAGGCGAACCCGCGAGCACGGATCAGGCTTTTCGTCGTTTGCGACAATTGCGTAAGTTGTTGTTCGAGGCTCGTCTACGTGGACGTCGACGGCGACGCCGGCGTGCGTGCATCCAAGCTCCGTGTTCTGCCGAAAACCTGGGCGTAGGGACGAAACAAGAGGTTCAAAGGATCGACTGAGCAAGGGGTTGCACGATGAAAACGATCGACGTCATTGCCGCTATTCTTCTGGTTGTGGGCGGTTTGAACTGGGGCCTCGTGGGACTCTTCGACTTCAACCTGGTTGCCGCGCTGTTCGGCTCTTCCTCCGCAGTGAGCAACATGGTCTACGCCCTCGTCGGACTGTGTGCGGCGTACCAAGCATTCGGGTGGAAGAACATCCAGCGCCGCTGGGCGACGCAGACGGCGTAAGCGGGACAGCCCCCCGCCCTCCACAACGACGCTCGGTCGCGCGGCAAGAAACCGCGCCCGAGCGTTTTCTTTTGGACTCATGCACGAGGAGCCTGTCGTGTCTCGTAGCAAAGCTTCACCGGGCGCCACGCACGATGCGTCTGCGCGCGAGGATTCTTCCGGCGACACCCATGTGATCATTGGCGGCAACTCGGGGATCGGAGAGGCAATCCGAAACGCGCTGGAACAGTCGGGGCACCGCGTCGTCTGCATGAGCCGTTCGTCGGACACGAAGCTCGACGTCACCGACCCGAACGCCGCGCTTCCCGACATGGACGCGCCGCTGC
>JBFJHN010000612.1:0-2698 GCA_041613275.1 Candidatus Krumholzibacteriia bacterium
AGCAGCTCGAGCAGCTCGAGAAGCTCGTCGCGGAGCGGCTCCAGAAGCGGAATGCGGAGGGCCCAAGATGATCGGGCTCTTCCAGATGGGCGCGCTGGCGTGGCTGCTCTTCCTGAGCGTGATTGCGATCACGATCGCGGTGCTGTATCCGGCCTTGCGCCGCGGCCTTTCCAGGTTGGAGCCCATGACGCGCACAATCGCGTTACGCGGCCTCCGTGTTGCGCCGCTGGTCGGGGGCTTGGGGGTTGCGTTCCTGTGCTTCGCACCCAAGCTTCTGGGCCTCGTGGTTCCGGCCGTCGATCACTGCGCGGCCCATGGCGACGGACACTTCCATTTCTGCCTGCAGCACCCGCCCGCAACGGCTGGCGCCCCAGCGCTGTGGTGGATTCTGGGAGTGATCGCCTGCGCGGCTGCCGTGACGACCCTTCTACGGTGGCGGCGCTTTCGACGATCGATGCGTACGTTGCAGCAGCTGTCCGCCACCGCTCGATTCTCCCGCGCGCACGATGCGTGGATGATCGAGACGCCGCTTCCATGGGCCGTTTCGGTGGGGGTCCGACAGGTGCGGACGTTGCTGTCCACGGGTCTCGTGCAATCCGTGCCTGCGCCACTCGTAGCAGCGGTCGTTGCGCACGAGCGCGCGCACGCAACCAGACGCGATGCCTGGTGGAAGATCGTCACGGCGCTGCTCTCGCTCGGACATTTTCCGCGAACGCAACGCGCGTTGGAGTCCGATCTTCAGCTCGCATGCGAGCAAGCCTGCGATGAGCATGCGGCGGCCGCCGTGGGCAGCCGGGTTCGTGTCGCCCAGGCACTGCTTGCCGTCGCGCGCGTACGCCAACAGCGGCGTGAGCTCGGACCGGCAGCGCTGGCCTTCGACGCGCAGGATTTGACGGCACGTGTGAAGTCCCTGTTGAGGACACCGGCACGCCGCTCATGGCCACAAAGCGTTTGGACGCTTCTCCTGGTGTTCGTCGCCGCATTGGCTGCGGGTTTTGCGGACCCGTTGCACCACATGACCGAAACCCTGATTCACCACGTCATCGGTTGAAACGAAGGGCTCTTCGATGAGTCGAGGGAGTGGATCGTGAGCAAAAAACCGACCCTGAGTCGGTGCCGCGTCCTTGCCTGCGTGTGCGCGATCACCGTGGCATCGAGCGTCGATGCGTCTTGGGGGCAGGGCGCGGTGGTGGTGACCGAAGAGGAATTCGTCGCGGCCCTGGGTGCTTCGCACCCGGCCGTCGTCGCGCTCGGCGGACAGGTCGCGCACGCAGAAGGCGAGCGCAGACGCGCGGGCCTGTGGGACAACCCGACGCTCGAGTACGAGTACGAAGCGCCGTCGAGCGCGTCCGATCAGACGACGTTGAAGCTTGGCTGGCGACCGCCGTTCGATGGCCGCCGCGGCTTGGCAGTGCAGGCCAGCGAAGCGAAGCTCGAGTCGGCACGACGCCGGCTCCAGTGGGCGCAGCTCCAGCTGCGGCAAGAGTTTCGCGCCACCTATGTCGCTTGGGCCGTTGCAACGCGTCGGCGCGCGCTGGTCGCCGAGCACTTCGCCAGCCTCGACTCGTTGAAGCGGAGACTGGACGTGCGCGCGCAGCGCGGCGAAGAGTCGACCCTGGCGGCACGGAGGCTCGGGCTGGCCGTTTCCGAGGTGCGCGGAGCCCTGGCGCGAGCCGAGGTAGATCTGGCGAAGGCGCGCGGCGATGTCTACGCAGCCCGGGAAGATCTGCCCGCCGAAGCGTCACCCGTGCTTCCTGAGTTGCCGCCCGTCCCACCGATGGCACGCGAGACCGAGCGCCCCGATGTCCTTGCGCTTCGCCACGATGTCGAAGCCGCGCAGCTTCGGCGTCGTGTGGCGGGTCGCATCATCGAGTTCCCAACACTGGCTTTCGGGTGGACACGCGTGTCAGAGGCCGATGAGACGTTCGAGGGTCCCTTCATCGGTGCGAGCTGGGATCTCCCGTTCTTCGATCGCAACCAGGGCGATCGAGTCGAGCTCACGGACGAAACGAGAGTTCGGCGGGCGCAGCTCGCAACGCTCGAGATCCGCGCGAACCAGCGCTGGAAGTCCGCGCACGCGTCGTACGTGGCTCTCCGCGCCAGCGTGCTCGACGTTGCCGATGTCGTCGACGACGCACCCGCCGTCGCCGCTGCAGCGCGCGCGTCGTTCCTGGCCGGGGAGAGCAGCATGACCGACCTGCTCGAAACACTGCGCTCGGTGCTGGATAGCCAGCTCGCCGCACTCGAGCTTTCTGCGCAAGCGCTCGCCGCCCACCGCGAGCTCGAGCTGAGCATGGGTCGAACGTTGACGCAGGGAGACACACGATGACACATCGCATGCGAAGGACGCCGTGGGCGGTTGCCGCGCTCGCCGGTGCGCTCTTGTGTGCCTGTCAGTCGACGCAGCATGCGCACGACGACGGGGATCACGCGCACGCCGAAGAGGAGGCCGATCACGGACACGCACACGGGAGCGCCGAGAGCTGGGCCGTCACGTCGTGGGGCGAGCACTTCGAGATCTTTGCCGAGGCCGATCCCCTGATTGCGGGTGACGCGGTCAACTCGCACACGCACGTGACGGTACTCGAGGACTTCAGCCCCCTGCGCGTTGGCGTGGTTTCGGCCGTGCTGCGCAGCGCGAGCGGCAGCGAAGAGGTCTTCATGCAGGACCAGGCGCTGCGCGACGGCATCTTCGACA
>JBFJHN010000613.1:0-2697 GCA_041613275.1 Candidatus Krumholzibacteriia bacterium
AGGATTCATGGTGGGGGCGACGTTGAGCTATCGGCGGCTGCCCATCGTGGACCTGGAGCTGCAGGTTCTGTACCTCGAGCAAGGCGGCGAGCTGGAAGGCGCGATCGAGTTCTTCGGGGAAACGCTCGAGGGACAGGCCAAGCTGAGGATCGACTACATCGCGTTCCCGCTCTTGGCTTCGGTGCACGCGCCGGGCGCCATCGTCCGGCCGTATCTGAAGGCGGGACCCCAGATCGCGTTTCGTATCTCGGCGGACGCCGAGCTGGACAGCGCGTCAAACGTCACGGTCGAGACCGACATCAAGGACGACACGAACACGGTGGATTTCAGCGTCTACTTCGCGGGAGGCCTGGAGTTTCCGCTGACAACGATTTCGGCTTTCTTAGAGATTGGCTACGGCATCGGTTTCCTCGACGTGTTCAAGGAAGATCAGAACATCGGCGAGCCGATCAACGCCAAGAACCACGTTCTCGCGATCACCGCGGGCCTTTCCTACTGAGGCGACGGCCCGTTCCGCAGGCCCCGACTCCCGTTCATTGACGGCTACAATCGCGTGCGTGCCTCGCGGCGAGAACCGCGCCCCGAGGCGAAGCGTGTCGTGCGGGACGAGAGCGTTCGGAGAAACGCGTGTCACAACCTGTTCCGGTGCTGTTCCTGTACCCGACGCTCGAGGTGGGCGGCGCCGAGCGCCAGCTGGAAGGGCTGGTGCGGCGGTTGGATCGCTCGCGCTTCCGTCCGATCGTGGCGGTGCAACACGCGCGCGGCGGCGTGGGCGAAGACCTCATCGCAGCGGGCGTTCCCGTGCACGCGCTTTCCGACCGTCGACGCTTCGATCCGGCGTTTCCCGTGCGCACCTGGCGTCTCATGCGCCGTGAGCGTGTTCGCCTGGTCTTGACGCACGGCTTCAGCACCGGCTTCGTGGCGCGTTGGGCAGCGGTTTGGAGCGGCGTGCCCGTTCGTATCGTGGCCGAGCACACCACCGACGAACGCGACATGAACGGCATCAAGCACGCGCTGAATCGGCTGTGGATTCCCCGGACGAGCGCCTGGGTGGCGGTCACGAAAACGCAGCGCGAATACTTGACGCGGGTGAAGCACGTTCCCGAACAGCGGTTGCACGTCATCGCGAACGGCATCGACGTTGCGCGCTATGCGTCCAACCCGGATGCCCGGCGCCGCGTGCGCGAAGAGCTGGGCCTGCCCGAGAACGTGCCGGTTGCGGGATGCATCGCGGTGCTGCGCCCCGAGAAAGACGTCCAGAACTTCGTCCGTGCGGCGGAGGTCGCCTTGCGAGGGCTGCCGGAGGCGCACTTCGTCATCGTGGGCGACGGACCGGAGCGCCAGGCGGTGCGGCGCGAGATCGTTGCGCGGGACCTGGAAGGAGCGGTGACGTGCCTCGGGTTTCGCACGGACGTCGCGGACGTTTTGAACGCTTTCGACGTGTCGGTGTTGAGCTCGACGGTGGAGGCGTTGCCCGTGGCGTTTCTCGAGTCCATGGCGTGCGGTCTGCCGCTGGTGGGAACGCGCGTGGGCGCGCTGCCGGAGCTGGTCGAGCCGGGCGTCAACGGCCTGCTGGTGCCGCCCCGCGATGCGGCCGCCCTCGGCGAAGCGATGGTCCGGGTGCTGAGAGACTCGGATAAGGCGCGGCGCTGGGGGGCGGCGTCGCTCGAGCGGGTGCGGTCGCGCTACGACGTCTCGATGATGGCACGCGCCTACGAAAAGCTCTTCACCGCGTGCCTGCGCGACGCCGGCGTCGACGTTCTCGGTGACCGCCACGGGACGACGGCCGCGCACTGACAAAAAGCAACGCACCGAACGGTGCGCAAGCTCCGTTCTGATGCGGCGTCGCGACGCACCGCGCGGCGCCTGCGCACGGGATGCGGATCTGCGCGGCATGACAGGACGCAGCACCCGGTGTTAGATTCCGCCCGGGTCGACGGGTTTTTGGTGGAGGTATGAAGTGACTCGACGTCCGGTTTCCCTTTTCAGACTATGCGTGCTGGCCCTGGCCGCGGTGTGTGTCGCCGCTCCTGCCGCCGCCGACCCGAATGGGTACGGCTTGGGCTTCGTCTTCGGTGAGCCATCCGGGATCAATGGCAAGATGTGGCACGGGCACAACACCGCTTTCGTTGGCGGCTTGGCGTGGTCGTTTGTCGACCACGGCGCGACGAGCGTGTACGGCGACTACATCTGGCACAGCTATGGATTGCTCGATGTCCAGACGGGTGCGCTGCCGCTGTACTACGGTGCAGGCGCGCGTCTGCAGTTCGAGAACGATTCGCGCTTCGGCATTCGCACGGTCTTGGGCCTGAATTACCAATTCAGGTCGTCGCCTTTCGACGCCTTCGTCGAGGTGGTGCCATTGTTCGACATCACGCCCGACGCCGATTTCAAGGTCAACGCAGCCCTGGGCTTCCGCTACTTCTTCCGGTAGGCCGTCCGGTCGGCGGGTCGGGAGGCCCGAGGCGAGCGCCGCAACCTCGACGGGTTCGCACACGTACGAGCAGCTGAGCCGCGACGTCCTGCGCGGTCCGGCTGCTCGTGCTATTTTTGGGGCGGAGCCGGGCCCGCGTTCCGGAACCCGCGCGCGCGAGTCGGGGCGCAGCGCACTCCACGAGTCTCCCACGCGGCTGCGCCGGTTCTGAGAACCCCCATGGAGGACAAGGCATGATGCCGGAGAAGGACGACCGCTCGAAG
>JBFJHN010000614.1:0-2684 GCA_041613275.1 Candidatus Krumholzibacteriia bacterium
CTTCGCGATACAGGAAGATGACGACGTCGGCGTCCTGCTCGATGGCGCCCGATTCGCGCAGGTCGCTCAGCATCGGGCGCCGGTTGCCGGCGCGCGACTCCACCGCACGCGACAGCTGCGACAGCGCCACCACCGGCACGTCGAGCTCCTTGGCCAGCGCCTTCAACGAGCGCGAAATCGACGAGATCTCCTGCTGGCGGTTCTCGGCCTTGGACGCGCTCTGCATGAGCTGGAGGTAGTCCACCACGATCAGGCGCAGGCCCTTTTCCATCTTCAGACGCCGCGCCTTGGCGCGCATCTCCAGCACGTTCATGCCCGGCGTGTCGTCGATGTAGATCGGCGCGTTGGTCAAAAGGCTGGCCGCTTTGGTCAGGTTCGGCCACTCGTGCCTTTGAATGATGCCGCGGCGCATGCGGTGGTTGTCGACGCGCGCCTCCGAGCACAGCATGCGCAGCACCAGCTGCTGCTTTGACATCTCGAGGCTGAACACCGCCACCGGATGCTGATGATCGATGGCCACGTTCTGCACCAAGCTGAGAGCCAGGCTGGTCTTCCCCATCGACGGGCGGGCTGCGAGCACGATCATGTCGCCGTTGTGCAGCCCGGCCAGCATGGCGTCCAGGTCGTCGAAGCCGCTGCGGATGCCGCTGATGGCGTCCGGGTTGTGGTGCAGGTTCTCGATCTCGAGAAAGCTCTCGCGCACCACGTCCTTGATGTGCACGAAGCCCTGACGCAGGCGCCCTTCGGCAATCGAAAAGATCTGCGACTGCGCCTGATCCAGCAGCTCGTTCGTGGGCAGACGGTCGGCGTAGCCCTCGGTGATGATGTCCTTCGAGGTGCTGATCAGCCGCCGCGCGAGGTATTTGTCGAAGACGATGCGCGCGTGGTACTCGATGTTCGCTGCCGTCGCCACGCTGTCCAGCAGGTTCGACAGCGCCACCGGACCGCCGACCGACTCCAGCCGATCCATCTTGCGCAGCTCGTTCGACACCGTGACGATGTCGACCGCCTCGCGGCGTTCGAACAGCTGCACCGCAGCCTGGAAGATGGTGCGGTGCGCCGACTTGTAGAACGCATCGGCAACGAGGATCTCGAGCGCGCGCGGCAGCGCCTCCTGCTCCAGCAGGACGCCGCCCAGGACGGCGACTTCAGCATCGAGGGAATGCGGCGGAACACGCCCAACGACGGTCCGGTCCAGCGTTTCCATGTCTTGTGCTCCACACGACGAACTTCACCACACCCACGCACAATCCCCCGCGGGAAACGTGGGCCGGTTTCGATGTCCCGGGAACCGGGATCGATTCCGGAGGAGGGCTTCACACCATAGTAACGCGCCGCGCGCGGGGACGCTCAGGGATTTTTGCGCGAAGTGTCATAGTGCCGGCGGATGTTCTGGATATCTTCCCAAACCGGCCGTTTCCATTGGGGGTTACGGAGCAGAGCCGCTGGGTGATACGTGGGGAAAACTCGTACGCCTTCATAGAAGTGCTCGCCGGTGCGAAAGCGCGCCATCGAATCCTGCTTTTGCAGCAGCGTGATCGCGGCGTGACGTCCCAGCGCGCAGATCGTCGTCGGCTGCAGCACGCGAAGCTGACGCTTCAAGAAAGGCTCGCACGCCGCCACCTCGTCAGGACGCGGATCGCGGTTGCCGGGCGGACGGCACTTGACGATGTTCGAGATGAACACGTCGCTGCGCTGCAGCTTCACCGACTCGATGATCTTCGTCAGCAGCTGCCCGGCGCGCCCGACGAACGGCTCGCCCCGGGCATCCTCGTCGGCACCCGGACCTTCGCCGATGAACACGAGGCCTGCGTTCTCGGGTCCCACGCCCGGCACGGCCTGCGTGCGCGTTTCGTGCAGCCGACAGCGCGTGCAGGCGCGCACCTCGGTCGCGATCTTCTCCAGCGAATCGTCTGCGGGCGCTCCTTGGACCGGTTCCGGCTCGACCTGCGCCGCCGCGCGTGCCGCTTCGTCCGGCCTCTTGGCACGCTGCTTCTTGTTTCTCGCTTCCTTCGCGCGCGGCGCGTGCGCTCCGCCGCTTGCGCCCGCGGTCCCCGCATCCGTGGCCTCGGCATCCACCTCGGCCGCCGCGCCCGGCGACTGCAAGGGAGCGGCCAAGCTCACCTTCTCGCCGGCATCGATGCGCTGCTTCAGCCAGCGCCGAAAATCTTCGCGGGGCGTCGACGCGCTCATGTTTCCCTCACGTTCCGGCGTGCTGCCGCCGGCGCACCAGCTCGCGCTCGACGACGTCCAGGATGATTTCGGCAATCGCAGACTTGTCCAGAAGCGGCGTCTCCTCGACCAAGCCGGCCGCGTTGTAGATCCAGACCTGATTCGTGTCCGTGTCGGGCCCCGTCGCCTCACCGGCACGGTTCGCGACGATGAGATCGACACCCTTGGCCGCCAACTTCTCGCGTGCAGCGCGTTCGGGCTCACCGGTCTCCAGAGCGAAGCCGACGAAGAGCTTCTCGCCCTTGTCGGCGCGCAAGGTGGCAAGAATGTCGGGCGTGGGCTCGAGCGCAAGCTCCAACGCCGCACCGCGTCGGCGGATCTTGTCCTTCGAGCGCTCGCGGGGCCTGTAGTCGGCGACGGCCGCCGCCATCAGCAAGACATCGGTTTCGGGGAGCCAGCCGCGACATACCTCGAGCATCTGTTCGGCCGTTTCGATGCCGCGGAACCCCGCC
>JBFJHN010000615.1:0-2674 GCA_041613275.1 Candidatus Krumholzibacteriia bacterium
GACATCTCGTCGACTTCATGGTCCGCGGTCAAGCAGCTCTCTCGTTAGTTGATCCAAGCACGCCGCAGCATGAAAAAGGGCCGGCGGCGTGCCGGCCCTTCGTGTTGGGTCATCGGTCGCTGCCGGGATCAGCGTTCGAAGATCTCGGCCACCGGAACGATGCGGATGTTGCTGGCCGCGATGTTGAGCGGCAGGCTGGAGATCTCGCGGTCTTCGGCCAGGACGTCGGCATCCTTCTCGGACGGATACTCGATCGGCGTGGGATCGCCGCTCGCGAGCTGCTTCTGGATCATCTCGGGCTCGCCCGTGATGATTGCGATCTTGAGATCCTCGTACTGCAGGTGACGGCGGATCGCGGCGTTGACCTCGTCCAGCGTCAGCTCGGCGAGCACCTTGCGGAAGTTCTCCAGGTGGTTGCCCTGGATGCCGTAGAAGCGATCGTCGACTGCGTAGCGCAGGCGCTGCTCGGTGGTCTCGGCGAAGTGCAGGATGTACTTGTCGAGGAACGAGCGCGTCAGCTCGAACTCCTCCTGCGTCATGCCACCGTCGACGAGATCCTGCAGCTCACGCAGCGCGGCACGCAGCGCGAACACTGCTTGGTCGTTGGGCAACGTGCGGATCCACACCTCGAAGCACTGCTGGCTGCGCGAGACGTTCTGCGGCGGCTTCTGGCGGAAGCCTCCCTCGGGGTAGGCCTCGATGTACGAATAGTCGCCGTAGTTCAGGCCGCGCGTGGCGCGAATGACGTGATACAGGTGGCTCGAGCTGTTGCGATGCTCACCCAGCCACGAGTTGGCCACCCACAGCGCGTAGTAGTCGCGCTCGCCACGCAGCACGTTGATCGGGAAGCCGAAGCTGATGGACGCATCCGCTCCCGGCTTTTGGACCAGCACCACGTGCCGCCCTTCGATGCTCGCCGCGGTCGGCTTGGACTTCGGCGTGCGTTCGCCGGCGGGCAACGCCGCCAGCGAGGAACGCAGGCGCTGCGGCAGATCCGGCGGATAGCCGCCGCCCACCGCCACGGTGACGTTGGCGCGTGTGTAGTGCTTCTGGTAGAAGGCGCGCACGTCGTCCAGCGTCATCGACTTGAGCCCCTGCACGGTGCCCTCTTCGGGGTGCGCGTACGAGGTGCCGTCGAACACGAAGTCATAGAACGCCGCCTTGCCCAGCTCTTCGTCCGAAGCGTAGCGCAGCGTGTTCTCGATGGCGTTCAGTGCGTCGCTACGCACGCGCTCGAAATCCTGCTGCTTGAAAGCGGGCTGCAGGAGGGCTTCCGTGAACAGCGCGTAGAACTTTTCGAGGTTGTCGCGATGCGTGCGGCCGCGGAACGTGGTCATCTCACGATCCACCCGCACGCTGTACGACGACGCCAGCGGATACAGCTTGGCCAGGATCTGCTCGTAGGAGTTCTGTTGTGTCGAGCCTTCGGCCATCAGATTTCCGGTGACGTGCGCCAGACCCTCCTTGCCGGCCGGATCGTTGCGCGAGCCGACGCCGAACCAGACCACGAAGCTCACCGTGGGATCATCGGGCACGGGCATGAGGATGGGGTTTTCCTGCGGCGCCGTCGCCTGCGTCGGGGCAAACGTCCCACAGGCCAGGATCAGCGCGAGCGCCACGGCCGCGCCAGCCGCGCGGCGCAGGCGAAATGCATTGCGAGCACGCATCAGCTCTCACCTCCACGGAGGATCGCCACGGTGCGTCGCTGTGGCACCATGTACTTGCGCGCCGCCTTCTGGACGTGCGCGGGCGTGATCGTGGCGTAGGTTTGATACAGGTGTTCGACGGCGTCGACACCGCCGGTCACCGCGATCGTGCGCACCAGCGCGCTCGCCACGTTCATCGGCGTGTCCAGGCCCATCAAGAAGTCGTACTTGAGACGCGACTTGAGGTCGCGCAGGCGCTCCGCGTCGGGCGGCGATTCCTTGTACTGGGCCAACGTGGCGTCGATCTGCTCGAGCACGTAGTCCACCTTGGTGGGATCCTTGACGCGCGTGACGATGTCCAGCAGCCCCGGGTCGCGATTGCGGTTGACGTCGGCTCTGATGAACTCGATGACCTGCTCGTCCAGCACCATCTTCTTGTGGAAGTCGCTGGTCTCGCCGAACGCGAGCGCGCACATGAGATCGGCGCTCACCAGATCGACGTTCGTCGGATCGAACGCGTCGACCTTGTAGGCCACCCAAACGATGGGCAGCGTCTGCCCCTGGTAAGGCACGTCGATGCGCTTCTCGGCCGTCTGCTCGGGCTCGACCGGCACCTTGGGAGGCGTGTAGCCGGGCTTCCAGGCGCCGTAGTACTTCTGCACCAGCTTCTTCGTCTTGGCGACGTCGATGTCGCCGACGACCAGCAGCACGACGTTCTCGGGCCGGTAGTAGCGCGAGAAGAACGAACGCGAGTAGTCGTACATCTCGGGCATCGCCTTGATGTCCTGCTCGTAGCCCATCGCCGTGTGCCCGTACGTGTGCACGTCGTAGGCTTCCTGATGCACGGCCTCGTAGAGCGTGAAGAACGGGCTCATGCGGTTCTTGCGATACTCGTCGTACACGGCGCCGGCCTCGGTCTTGAAGGCGCTCTCCTCGTACTCCAAGCGCAGGAAGCGATCGCTCTCCAGCTCCATAACGCGCTCGAGATCCTCGGCGGCGATGTTCATGTAGTAGCCGGTCAGGTCGTC
>JBFJHN010000616.1:0-2663 GCA_041613275.1 Candidatus Krumholzibacteriia bacterium
CTTCGTCAGGCGCGGGATGATCGACTGCACGTTGGGATCGTCGAGGCACAGGACATCGCTGCCGTAGAACGGCACCTTGTTCGCAAAGGTCACGAAGGCATCGAGAATCTCGTCGAGGTTGCTGTAATGGTCGAGGTGCTCCGCGTCGATGTTTGTGATCACGGCAATTGTGGGCGGCAAACGTAGGAAGCTGCCGTCGCTCTCGTCGGCCTCGGCGACCAGATACTGCCCCGCACCGAGCTTGGCGTGTGTCCCCATGGCCAGAAGCCGACCGCCCACGACGATGGTCGGATCCAGGTCGGCCTGCGCGAGAAGCGTCGCGATCAGCGAGGTGGTCGTGGTCTTACCATGGGCGCCCGCGACCGCGATGGCGAACTTGAGCCGCATGAGCTCGCCCAGCATCTCGGCGCGCGGGATGACCGGCACTTTCTCGGCACGGGCGCGCCGGACCTCGGGGTTGTCGGGGCGCACGGCCGACGAATACACGACGACCTGCGCATCGCCGAGGTTGTCCGCATGGTGACCGATGGCGATGCGCGCACCGAGCGACTCGAGCTTGCGCGTCACGGCCGACTCGCGCAGGTCGGAGCCGCTCACCTGGAAATCGAGGTTGAGCAGAACCTCGGCGATCCCGCTCATGCCGATGCCGCCGATCCCGATGAAGTGCACGCGTTTGACGCGTCCAAACATGTCGCCCTCTCAACGTGTGCGCGCCGCAATCTCCCGCAGCGCCTGCGCGATCTCGGAGGTCGCCTTCGGTCGCGCCAGCGCGCGACTCCGCGCCGCCATGCTTTCGAGCTGTTCGGGTGCCGCGAGCAGACGCTCGATCTCTTCCGCCAGGCGCGCGCCGTCGAGCTGTGCGTCCGGCACCAGCACCGCGGCGCCGCCGTCGACGAGATGGCGCGCGTTGGCGGTCTGATGGTCGTCGACCGCGCCCGGGAACGGCACGAGCAGAGCGGGTTTGCCGAGCGCCGTGAGCTCCGCCAGGGTCATCGCGCCGGCGCGGCACACCACGAGCGTCGCCGAACCATACGCGGCACCGACGTCGGAGAGATAGTCCCAAAGTCGGACGTCCGCATGGTCCGACCAGCGGGTTTGGAACTCGGCGTGATCCAGACGACCCGTTTGCCACAGCCAGAACACGCGGTGTGACGCGCTCAGACGCGGGATGGCCTCATCGACCGCGCGGTTGATCGAGCGCGCGCCCCGGCTGCCACCGACCACGAGCACCACCGGCCGATCCGCAGGCACGTCGTCGAGCGTCCGCACGCTCTCGAGAAGGTCCTCGCGCACGGGATTGCCCACGTAGCGCACGCGCGAGGGGTGGCGAAAGAAACGCTCGGTCTTGGGAAACCCGACGAACACCTCACGCGCCATGCCGCCCAGCAGGCGCGCCGCATGACCGGGCACGCTGTTCTGCTCCTGCACGCACAGCGGCCGGCGCAGCACCACGGCGGCCAGTCCGCCCGCGAGGCTGGCATAGCCGCCGCTCGCGAGGACGACGTCGGGCCCGTAGCGGCGCACGAGCGAGACGGCGGAGAAGAACCCGCGCATCAACGTCCAGAAGAAGCGCAGGCGCGCGCGCAGCCCCAATCTGCGAAAGCCGCTGCCCGGGATGCAATGGAGCGGAAAGCCCTCGCGCGGCACGATCTCGCGCTCGAGGCCTTGCGCGGTGCCGAGGAACAGGCATTCGAACTCGGGGTGCGTGCGCTGCAGGTGTCGTGCAATCGCGAGCGCCGGGTACACGTGGCCCCCGGTGCCGCCGCCCGCGAACAGCACCTTCACAACCCGCCCTCCAGGAGCGCGCGTCCTCGCACCCAACGGCCGCGCGTGCGCACCGGCTGTTCGGCCGCGCGCGCGATGTTGCGGAGCACACCGAGCGCGATGAGGTGCGACACCAGCGACGAACCGCCGTAGCTGACGAACGGCAGCGGCAGACCGGTCACCGGGAACAGCTGCGTTGCCACCAGGAGGTTGATCGTGGCGTACCAGAACACCGCCATGCCGATGCCCACGGCCACGAGCTGGGCGAAGGGATCCTCGTGCGCGCGAGCGACGCGGATGGCGCGCGCCACGAGCATCAGGAACAACGCCAGCACGACGACGCTGCCGGCGAAGCCGAGCTCCTCCCCCATCACCGAGAAGACGAAGTCGGTGTGCGGGTCGGGCACGTAGCCGAACTTCGAGATGCCGCGCCCCAGGCCCTTGCCCAGTGGACCTCCGCTGCCGATGGAGAGCACCGACTGTCGTCCCTGATAGGCGATGTCCATGGCGTGCTGATCGGGGTTCAAGAAGCCGACGAAACGGTCGCGCACGTGCGGCCGTTGCCAGGCGAACAGCGTCGCGGCGAAGACCAGCGCCAACGCCGCCGTGACCAGATGCGTGCGACGCGCGCCGCCGGCGAACAGCAGGGTGAAGCCCAGCAGGCCGAGGACCATCGCGCTTCCGAAGTCGTTCTGCTTGACGACGATCAGCATGAGTGCGACGACCGCGCCGAGAAGCGGCAGGAAGCCGTTGCGTAACGTGTGGAGTCGCGGCCCGCGACGCACGATCTCGGCGGCAAGGAAGAAGATGAGAGCCAGACGGACGAACTCCACCGGTTGCACGCTGCGCGTGCCCAAGGGCACCCAATTCTGTGCGCCGCGCACCGCGTCGAAGGCGAA
>JBFJHN010000617.1:0-2660 GCA_041613275.1 Candidatus Krumholzibacteriia bacterium
AGACCGCACGCCAGCAAGCCGACCACGTCGCCGCGCTCGTCCCGCAACGGGTCGTAGCGCACGTCGAAATAGCGCGGCCCCTCGGGAAACGGGACGGCCGATTCCTCGATCACCTGCGAGGCTCCGGCGAGCGTGCGCTCGTAGATGGATTCGCGCTCGCGCATGGGGGGCAGGAGCTCGTACCAGGATCGGCCCTCGATGCTCTGCGCATCCAGGCCGAACAGATCGATCATGGACTGGTTCATCCAAGCGACGTGCATGTCGCGATCGAACGCAGCGAGCGCGACGTTGACGAGGTCCGCGACGATGCCGGGGTGCCGCAGTGCGGCAGGCGTACCGGGCCCCCCGCCGAGCACGGGGAGGGACGCGTCTCGATCCGGGCCGGGACGCGCGCGCGAGGCCGATACCTCGCGATCATGCACATCGCGAGAGCTCACGAGATTCTCCGAACGGATCGAGTCCGTCCAGGCTAGTCTGAAGCGGCCCGACTTGCAAGTCGGGCGCATGCCGTCCGGCGGAGGATGCGCGGCACACCGGTCAGGCGGATCCCACCTGGAACCACCAGCGGCGAATCTCGTCGCGGAGCGTCACGAGGTCGGTCGAGACGATGGTCTCGCCCTTGCCGTTCGCCCACTGCAGCGGCACGGCGATGTAGATGCCGTCGCGCTCGCGGATGTGGTAGCCGAGAAAATCTTCCTCGTGTCGCCGCTGGGGCTCGATCGGTGTCATCGTTGCGTGGTTCCCAGGGAGCCGTGCCGATGACCCTCGGAGGCGTGTCGGTGTATCCACTTCCACGCACGACGCATACCACTTGCGACGGACGCCGAGTTTGCAACGGAACTCGCGCGTCCACAAGCCGTTGCGCCTGCGACTCCGAAGACCTACGGGCGCGCGTGCCGCCGGAAAATGTCAATTCCGGCGAGCGTGGCGAGTTTCGGACGACATGTTGTCCGCGGCATTTTGCGCGCGGAGGTCTCGTGCGCACGTTTGGGAAGGAGCATCTCGGGAGGATCGGGGATCCGTGGAGTTGCGGAGGACGCGTCGAGATCCGAACTCCGATGGCGAGACGAGAGGCGATCGGTGCCAAGAGCGCGAAAGAAATACTCGGTCGATGTGGCGGGGAAGAACCGGAGCCCGAACTGCGCCCCCAGGGTCAGGCCTTGATTACCCGGTTCAGACCCACGCCACACATCGACCGAGATTCGGTGAGCTTGCAGCTCGATTCTTGAACGCCGTGTGTTGGCGAGAAGGTGTCGAACACGCGTTGCCCACGTCGTGTTCTGCAGGCTCTATGGCAGGGTCCGTACCAATCGAAGCAGCGTGTTTTCGCCACTTCAATCGAAGTAAAAGCAACGAGTTACAGTTTGGGCGCGGTGTGGGGCGGATGCCGCAACCGACGATCCGTGACAAGTTGGCGGAGCACGCGCAAAGCGGTCCGACTTTCTGTCTCGAATGTGGAATCGGTGCAACGAAACGTCGAAGCGCGGATCAGGAGATCGGAGAGCGTGCCGGAGACGGCTTCGAAGCGGAGGCGCGCGGAAGCGCGACCTGATGCGCGCGTCTCAGGTCGCGCGAGGGAGCGTGCGGTAGGGTCGGCCCGTGGCGCGCGCACGCGCGGCGCGCCGCGGATTGAAGTTCGACCGTGGTCCCAGGTCCTTCTGGTGTACGACCACGGACAGCAGTACCCGCAGGTCCATCGCGCGAGTCATGCAGCCAGCTCCACCTGATGCCACCAACGCCAGATCTTCCGACGCATCTGGGGCATGCTCGAGGCCTCGAGAACGTCGCCTTCCCATCCGTTGGGCACGGCGAGGTACCAGCCAGCCACTTCCTGGATCGTGTAGCCGAGGTATTCGTCGACTGATTGGGCGTCCTTGACCTTCTTGAGGATCTCCGTCGCCTGCATCGTTCTCACCTCCTGGTGCCGCCTGGTTCGTCCTTCGTCCCAGGCTCTGCCTCCTTATACGCACAGGACATACCATTGGACGCGAAAGAAATTCCGATTCGTAAACACCCACAAAGAAGCCGCTTAACCCACAATCAGGGACTTCGAGGTGTGTCCGAGAGTCCGCAACGCGTATCGGCGAGACACGCTGTGCGCGCAAAAACCCGCGACTGCGCAAAGCATGCAGGAACGCGCGCGTGCCGCGCCCGCGATGCGGGGGCTCCGTGTCGCCGGGGGGGACGTTCAGTCCGATGCGACCTCGAGGCGGGGAAACAGGCCGGCTGCCGGCTCGACGTGGCTCCACGAGCGTTCGCCGAGCTGCAGCTCTTCGGCGTAGCGCAGCTGCTCGAAGTCGTCGGGCAGGCCCAGCTGGCAACGCATTTCGGCGGCCTTCGTAGGCATGGCGGGGTACACCATGATGCTTACGTGACGCAGCACCTCGAGCAGGTTGCGCAGTACGGTGCCGAGGCGCTCGTGGTCAGCCTCGTTCTTCGCCAGCTCCCAGGGCTTGTTCTCTTCGATGTAGCGGTTGGCGAACTGGACGATGCTCCAAGTGGCCGCGAGCGCCGCGTGAATCTGAAAGCCGTCGAGCGCAGCGTGATAATCCGCCACCGCGCGCTCGAGCGTGGCGAAGAAGTCGGCGTCGCGCGCGTCGTCCGTGCGCAGCGGCGGCACCTCGCGCTTGCGGTAGCGCTTCACCATGGCCAGCGTGCGC
>JBFJHN010000618.1:0-2658 GCA_041613275.1 Candidatus Krumholzibacteriia bacterium
ACCTTCACCCCGATCTTCGACGGCAAGGAGTTCCCCGTTCCGGTGAACCGCCTGCCCGCCCTGCTTGCGCTGAAGGCGGTGGACGCGCACGGGGCTCTGCGGGTTTCCGAAGCCCCGACCTCAGCCGCCGACATCCCCGCAACGCTGTTGGACCTTCTTCAGATCGAGCACGCCTATCCCGGCGAATCGATCGTTCGCATGGAACCGCAACGCCAGCGGCGCCGCACCTACTTGATGCTCGACGAGCACACGGGGGGAAGCCGCGTCCTGAAGCGCTGGACGATCGAGGGGAGCATCTACGACGCAGCCTCATTCCGGACTTTCGAACCTCAGGAGATCGAAACGGAGATTCACGACTACGCCTGGGGCACCACGTTGGGTTTCGGCTTCGCGGGAACGGGTGAGGCCTACCTGGCGGCCGGTTGGTGGCCGGCCGCTGCGATGCATTGGGCCAACGCGTTCGAGTCTCGAATGCAACTGCGCGTTTCCCCGCCAAATGAGGACGTTGTCGTGGAGCTCGGGTTGTTCTTCCACATCGTTCCTGGCGAGGTCGATCAGCAGCGCGTGCGATTGCGAATCAACGGACAGGCCATGGGCAGCGAGCAGGTCTCACGCGATCCGGAGCCCAAGGGCATCCGCTACGTCGTTCCGCATCGACTGCTCGAATCCGGCCTCATGACGCTCGACTTCGAGTTCCCCGACGCAGCACTGCTGACCGAAGGCCGTCGCGTTCCGGTGCGCCGCGCCGTGGCGCTGTGGTCGTTCCGCGCCGATGTTCGTTCGGCCTTCCGTACTGGGCTACCCGCGCCGGGTGCACGGCCCACACTCCAGGGCCGTTGACAAAAACTCGGTATCGCGGACTCACACGGCCTGACTGATCTCCAGCAGATGGCCGTCGGGATCGCGGAAGAAGCAGCGGACCTCGCTGCCCCGATCGACGGGTGGCGTGATGAACGTCGCTCCGCGGGACTTCAGCGTCTCATAGGCGCTTTGGCAGTCCGGCACGCGTATCGTCATCGCGTGGCTCACGCGTTGGACGCTCTCGGGCGACGTGAACGTGACATCCGGCTTGTCCGGCGTTGGCGGCCCCCCGGTCACCAGCAGCAGCCAGGCACCCTGAAACTTCAACACGCATGACGTGCCTCCATATTCACGCACGACCGTTGCACCGAGGACATCGGCGTAGAACGTGCGTGCTTGCCCCATGTCGCTCACGACAAGAATGTGTGTGAGTTCCATCTTCGCGGATGGGAATTCGGTGCTCATGCGCTCTCCCGTTCGAGTTTCGGACGGACCGTGCCGTCCCTGTCGTAGGGCCGTTCCCCCATTCATGGACGCCTCTCCAGTGTATCGGATCGACATCGCGCGTCTGTGCAGCGGAGCAGGACCGGCTACGGCGCACCGTGGATACGAGCAGGCCAGGCGATTCTTCGCGGCTCCCTTGCATCTTGCGGTGCTGGCAGCGCAAGATTGTGGGCGAGGGTGCCCTTGCCGAATTCTCCACAGCAGCAGCGCGCCACCGTGCTGGCCGTCGTGTTGGGCGCGACCAGCCTGATCGCGCAGCAGGTCGCAAGCAAGGCGGCTCGCGACGCGCTCTACCTCACCCACTTTCCCGTGACATCGCTGCCGCTCATGGTGATGGGCGCAGCCGCTTTCGCGGTGATCATGGCGATCGGGTTCACCAAGGCGGTCAGTCGTACGGGGCCGCAGTGGCTGGTTCCCCGCGCGCTGTTGGCCAGCGCCGCGCTGTTTCTCGTCGAGTGGTTCGTTCTGGTGTCGTTTCCACGCGCCGCCTCCATCGCCGTGTTCCTGCACGTCGCCGGCTTGGGATCGATCCTCGTCTCCGGCTTCTGGACCCTCGTGAACGAGTGCTTCGATCCGCGCTCGGCCAAGCGCCACTTTGGACGCATCGCCGCAGCGGCGACCTTGGGCGGTTTGATCGGGGGACTCCTGGCCGAGCGCGTCGCGACGCTCCTCGGCTTCGCATGGGTGCTTCCGCTCCTCGCCGTGCTGCATGCGGTAGCTGGCTTCGTGCTGCTGCGCGTGCGACCGCCGACCACGGTGTTTCTTCCCACGGGAGACGAGGCGCTCGGGACGCAATCGATTCGCCGCACGCTGCGCCAGGTGCCTTACCTGCGCAACCTCGCGACGCTGGTCCTCGTGGGCACCGCGGCCGCGGCGCTCCTCGACTACGTGTTCAAGGTGCGCGTCACCGAATCCATCGAGTCGGGGCCCGCGCTGATGCGCTTCTTCACCGTTTTCTACGCGGCGGTCGGCCTCGGCACGTTCCTCATCCAATCGATCGTGGGGCATCTCCGTCTGCAGAACCTCGGGCTGGCGATGCGCGTGGCCACGTATCCCGGCGCAATCGCGGTGGGCGGCGCTCTGACGTGGCTCGTCCCTTTCGCGGGACCCGCCGCTTTTGCGCGCGCATTGCCCGCCATCTTGTACAGCTCGATGTTCCGTTCGGGCTACGAGGCGCTCTTCTCGCCCGTCGATCCGCGTGACAAACGCGCCACGAAAGCGTTCATCGACGTCGGCTTCGAACGTGCGGGCGACGCGCTGGGCGCCGGGATCGTACGCACCGTGCTCTTCCTGCCGGTCGCGGCGACGAGCGTCCTCATGGGTGCGTGCGTCGTCATCGCGCTGGTCGGGCTG
>JBFJHN010000619.1:0-2653 GCA_041613275.1 Candidatus Krumholzibacteriia bacterium
CGAGGGCGAGAACTCTTGGACTGTCGCACGAAAAACCGTGCGGATCCAGTCCCACGACGCGGCGGCCGCGACCAGGGTCATTCGACCGGACCGCGTTGGCGTTCGAACACGCGCTGCACGTCGGCGAGGGTGTTGGCGTCGCCGGGCGCTTTGTCCGGACGGAAGCGTTTGACGCGCGCGAAGCGCAGCGCAAACCCCGAATCGTATCGTCGGCTGCGCTGGACGGCGTCGAAGGCGATCTCCACCACCCGCTCCGGCCGCACGTGCACCACGTGCTCGTCGCGCCGGGTCGCAAGCTCCAGGAGATCGTCGGTCATCTCCTGCAACATGACGTCGGTGAGACCCTTGAACGTTTTGCCCAACATATAGAAGCGCTCAGGACCGTCGTCGTCGCGTGCGCCCAGGTGCAGGTTCGACAGGAAGCCTTGACGACGCCCGTGCCCCCACTCGGCGGCGAGGATGACCAGGTCCAGCGTTTCGGCTGGCTTCACTTTGCACCACGCCGAGCCGCGCCGGCCGGCGGTGTACGGCGCTTCGAGCTGCTTGACGACGATGCCCTCGTGTCCGGCCGCGCGCGCCGCGTCGAAGATGCGCGCTGCCGACTTCACGTCGTCCACCGCCTCCTGCGGTACACGCTGCGTTTCGGGAACGAGCGCCTCGAGCGCGGTCCGGCGCTCGAAGTACGGATCGTCGACGCACGACCGGCCGTCGCGCTGCAGCACGTCAAAGTACCAGGTCTCCACACGCACGATCGGCACCGCGTCACCGTCCCGGGCGCGTGCGTCGTCCGCCGCCGCGTCGGGATCGCGTGCAGCTTCGTTCGGGCTGGTGGGCTCTTCGTCGCGATCGGGATCGGGATCGGCTTCGCGCGAGAATCGGCTCATGAAGTCCTGGAACGGCGCCGGCCGGCCTCGCGCATCGAAGCCGATCACTTCACCATCGAGGATGAAGTTGTGATCCGACAGCCCAAGCGCCGCCTCGACCGTCTCCGGCACCAGCGCGGTGACGTCGCGCAGGCGGCGCGAGAACACGCGTACGTCGTCCTCGTGCCGGTGCACCTGCACGCGCACGCCGTCGAGCTTCCACTCCACCGCCGCTCGGCCCCCAAAGCTGGCCAGCGCTGTTTCGACGTCGTCGGCGTTCGCCGCGAGCATGGGTTCGATGGGAACTCCATGACGCGGCTCGAAGCCGAGCAAGACTTCGCCGCGCTGCAAGCACGTCGCTTCGGCATCGTCGCCACGCACCGCGTCGAGCGCGCGCACCACCTCGCCCAAGCTGCCGGCGAACATCACCGCACGCCGGAGCGCATCGATCTCGACCGCGAAACGCTCGGCCAGCGCCTCCTGGGCAATCGCACGCAGCGCGCCCTGACGCAGCTCGCCGAGGAACAGACCTTGGACGAAGGCGCGCTGCGCCTCGTCGAGCGGCTCGAGCAGCACGCGCAGGACACCCACACGACGCTGCGCCGAGCCCGGCCCCGCAAGCGCGTGCAGCTTCGCGAACGTCGCGTCCAGTTCCTCGAGCGTTGGAGAGCGCGACGGCGCCGCTTCCGCAACCGTCGCAAAGAGCGGCATGTCGTCGCCCGTGTCGGCGGCCTGCAGTGCCTTCTGCAGCACGCTCCAGCCCACCTGGACGCGACCCTGCGGAATCTCTCCCGACAGGTAGCTCGCCGCCAGCCGCAGCGTTTCGCCTTCGAGGCGTTCCAGGAGCGCGCGCAGGTGAGCGCGCTTCTCGAGCCGCGCCCGCGTCGCGCGCACGGCGTTCGACGTCTGCACCAGTTCCGCTAGAGTCGTGGACACAAACACCCTCCGGAACGCGCGCCGCCCTGGTCGCACGCGCGCATCGATCCCGCTGCAAGCGTACCGCGTCGCGAAACGTGAAGGGGCTGCTGGCCCCAGCGAGGCCGCACGTGGAAAGGCCCCGCCGCTTGCGCGACGGGGCCTCGAAATAGGGCCCGTGTGGTGACGGTGGGTACCCCTGCAGGGGGCACGTCAGCGTCACGACGCCGGAAACTCCCCTACGACAGGGCCGCCACCTCCACTGAGCCACAACTGCCAGAACTCACTGGATCACCTCCTGCTGGGCGTGCCCTGTGCGGCGGGACCCAACCCGCCCGGCCCCGTTGGCCGCCCCGACCGTTGGGACCGTCGCAACGCTCGGGAAGAACGTCGCGCCGCTCGTAGACGATGTCATTTTATCCGCGGCCGCGCGCCGCGTGAAGACGTTTCTGCTCCGGGGGCGGCATCGGCGTCACGCGCCGCCTGGAATGCGTCGCCCCACGTGCGCCATGCCCAAGTTGCCGAGCGTGCTATACTTGCGGCGTTCCCAGCTGGCTGTGTTCATTGGAATCGGCTCCGCCGCAGGCACGGCCTCATTCGAGGCCGCGGGAACCGTGGGCGTGTCTGACCCGGCGAGCCGCTGGACCCCAGGAACGGCAGGGCCGGTCGACCCGATCCGTGTCTGTGACGCGTCACATCGTCCACGCGCTGTGCCTCGCGACGTTCGTCGGCAGCGCATTCGCGCAGAGCACCCCGGCGCTGCGCTTCGAGACCGCGCTGCGGGAAGATGGTGCGTTCTTGCGTGCACGCGCGCACCTGCTGCGCGCGCTGCGTGAGACGCCGGCACTCCACGACGCGTATCTCCGCGCCGTCGA
>JBFJHN010000620.1:0-2651 GCA_041613275.1 Candidatus Krumholzibacteriia bacterium
ACGGAGGCTACGTGCGATCCACGAACTCCGATCGCAGACTTCCTAACGGAACAGGGACTTGATCGCCGTCCACGTCGTGTCGTTCACGGGCACCGTGCCGTCGACGAGCACCTGCCCACGAATCTCGCCGCCGGTGTTCACATCCGTGTGGATGTTGATGTACCACAGCTCGTTCAGCAGGTCGGCGGCCTGGCCCGCCGTGATCGTCGTCGATCCGATCGATGGGCTCGTGATGCCGCTGATCGCGCCGAAGTTGACCTGAACGCCGGCGTTCACTCCCGGCGCTGCCGGACCGTGAAAGTGCATCACGGTCTCGTTGCCGGTCAGCCCGCTCCACGAGATGTTCCACGAGAAGGTCCCCGTCACGTCGTCGTAGCTCATCGTGGCCGAGCCCGTTCCCGCGCTGCCCGTACCGGCCCCGGCGTTCGCCTGGGCACCGTCAATGGTCGCCACGAAGTTCGTGGTCGTGGCGAAGGCTGCGCCCACCAAACTCACGATGGCAATGAACACAATGGCTGTTTGCTTCATGTTGCGGCTCCTCTGATGTAACGCTTGTAGTGAGCGGCCATTATACGATGCGCCCGACCTCGCAGCAACCGATGAAGTACCGGCAGAAATCGAAGAGAACCGCAGAACCTTCGGCCAAGTTCTCGAGAAGCCCGTACGTGAAAAGCCCCGCCAAAATGGCGGGGCTCGATGCGTGTTCTGAGATTGCCGAAACGAAATGCGATCGTCAGGGGTCAGGGGAGACCGAGCTTGAACGTCAAGCGCATGTAGTAGCCGCTGTAGTCCAGCGACAGGTCCGAGCCGTCCAGATTCGTCACCGTGACGTCGTTCACCTTGATCTCGGGAATCTTGGCGAAGCGATATCCGATCGACGGGCTGAGCGCCATGATCGGCGTGAACCACAGATCGGCAACCGCATAGCCTTCGAACAGAGTTCCGGTGCCGCTCACCTCGCCGACGAGATCGGCGAAGTTGGGAATGTTCTCGCGCAGCACGTCGCCGGCCGCCGAAACCACGCCTAGCGTGGCGCCCGCGCCCACCTTTAATGGACCGGGCACCGGAGCACGCAGCTCCAGGCCGCCGCGGAACGTGTGCGCCGGCAGGTTCCAATCGAACTGCTCGGACGCGCCGCTCAGCTCCGAACCGCCGGTGAGGAACTCGTATCCCGCCGTGGCGGTGATCATGGGCGTTACCGACAAGCCGGCGTGCGCACCGAACGAGAACCCGCTGCCGATCTCGTCCAGGTTGGTCAGGTCGATGTCGCTGATCTGGCTGTTCACGTCACCCATGTCGTAGGTGGTGATGCTGCCCGAGACCCCAAGCCAGGGATCGAAGGGCAGGATGGCGAATGCCGTCGCGGGCACGAGCAGCGCCACCACGCAAGCGAAAGCAAACTTCTTCATCGTCGATCACACTCCGAATTCGTCGCATCTCTGCTGCATGTGTGGAAGGTTGTCCAAGCCGGAAGCTGCAATCGTCTTACCAGATGGACGCTCGGGAGTCCGCGCGGCGCACGGGGTGCAGTGCGGGCGGAACCGGCGGTATCGCTTCGCGTCATGCCCCGCGAGGGCTTCGATGACGATTGCGACACGCGCCACCCGCCGCCGCACGTTGCATCGGAGCGTGCGCGATCGTTAGAATCGCGGCGTCCCAAGCCCCAGGAGGATCGATGCTGCGCGCTTCCCGCTGGATTCCGGGCATGCTGCTCTGCACAACCGCAACGGTTGCAACGGTCGCAACGATCGCGACGGTAGCGTCGGCCGACGTCGACTTCGACGCATTCTTCGTCGACCGCACCATGCGCGTCGACTACTTCCATACTGGAGGAGCCGGCAGCGAGATCCTGGCGCTCGACCAGATCGTCTCGGACGGCCCATGGGCCGGCAGCACGACGCGACTCATCGACGACCTCAATCTGGGCAAGTATTTGTTCACCGTCGTCGACCAGCAGACCAACCGCGCGTTGTACTCGCGCGGCTTCGCCTCGCTGTACGGCGAATGGGAAACGACCGGCGAGGCCAAGGATACGCATCGCACCTTCCACGAATCGCTACGATTCCCGTGGCCGAAACGTCCCGTCCGCGTGCTTCTCGAAAAACGGGACGACCAAAACCACTTTCAACCGCTCTGGTCCGTGGCCATCGATCCGAACTCGCGGTTCGTGAACCCCGCGCCGCCCGTGCCGCGCGGCACGGTGTGGGCCGTGCAGGAATCGGGCGACCCGAAGCAGAAGGTCGACCTGCTCATCCTGGGCGAAGGCTATTCGGAAGACGAGATGGAGACGTTCCACGCCGACGCCAAGCGCGCCGCCGAAGTGCTCTTCGAGTTCGAGCCGTTCAAGAGCCGACGCAGCGACTTCAACGTCTGGGCGATCGACACGCCGGCAGCGCAGAGCGGCGTTTCTCGCCCGCGTGCCGATCAGTTTCGTCGCACGCCGATCTCGACGCAGTACAACATCTTCGACTCGGAGCGCTACGCGTTGACCTATGACAACAAAGCGTTACGCGATGTCGCATCGGCGGCGCCGTACGAGTTCGTCGAGATCCTGATGAACGAGGAGCAGTACGGCGGCGGCGGCATCTTCAACTTCCAGGCCACGGCGTCCGTGCGCGCGGGCTACGCCGACTACCTTTTCGTGCACGAGT
>JBFJHN010000621.1:0-2642 GCA_041613275.1 Candidatus Krumholzibacteriia bacterium
CGCGTCGAGAACGCGTCGATCGGTGTGCAGAGCGCGGTGACGAGGAGATGCGTGGCGTCGCCGATGGCGTACTCGACCTGTGCAATGGACGGCAGGATGAAGCGGTCGAAGTGCGTCACCACACCTCCGCCGGGCGCCAGCACCCGCGCGGCGATGCCCTCCGGACGCGGCTCCCCGAGATACTCGGTCTCGACGCCGGCGGCCGTGCGCGTGACGATCGCCCGGATGCGATGCGGCGTCCCGGCACCCCGAAACAGGCCGCGGTGGACGAACGCGGTATGCGGGACGTCCAAGGCGTTCTCGACCACCGCGAAGACTCCTGCTTCGGCGTCGACGACGCGTTGCACGGTCGTGTATCCGGGCCGATCGATCGCGGGCAAGCGATACGGCTCGTCATGCGGCGCGACGTCCGCGGCGCCGTAGACCCACACATGCCCGTCGTGCTCGCGCGTCGCGTAGTGGGGCACGCGACGCGTCGGATGCGCCGCGTCTCCGTCGAGCCCAGGAATTCGGCGGCACGCACCTTCGCGATCGTATCGCCAGCCATGGTACGCACACTGCAGAAGACTGCCGCACACGCGCCCGGCCGATAGCGGCACGTTCCGGTGTGCACAGCGGTCGAGGAGCACACCCGGCGTGCCGTCCGCGTCGCGGAAAGCCACCAGCGGTTGGTCGAGCAGCCGGCGCGCCAGAGGTCGTGTGCCCAGCTCTCGCGTCGTGCACAGGACGTACCACGCGTTGGAGATGAACCCGATCGGATGGGTGCCGTTCGTCGTCATCATGCGTGCATTGTGAGGAGAGCTGGAAACATCGGTCAAGCGAGCTCGTGGCTCCGTGCTAAACTGGGCAGATGACGGATCCCCTTGAGAACAAGCAAGATGGAGGCGCCTCCGACGAGCTCATGGAGATGCTGTACGGTGAGCTGCGTCGTTTGGCGCGTGCGCGCATGGCGCATCTGCCACCGGGGAACACTCTTCAGCCGACGGCGTTGGTCCACGAAGTCTACGTCCGACTGGCCGGCGCCCGCGCGGGGCGCTGGAACAGTCGAGGGCACTTCTTCGGTGCTGCCGCACAGGCGATGCGCCAGATCCTCGTGGACCAGGCGCGTCGCAAGTCAGCGCGCAAGCGCGGCGGGGGACTGCAGCGGCTCGACGTCGACGAGGTCGACCTGCCGATCGAGTTTCCGGTCGATGATCTCCTCGCACTCGACCGCGCTCTCGAGCGCCTGCAGCGCGACGATCCGCGTAAAGCGCAGATCGTCATGCTGCGTTACTTCGCCGGGCTCGAACGCGAAGAGGTGGCCGAGCTGCTCGAGACTTCGGTGCGAACGCTTGACCGGGAGTGGCGTTACATCGTGGCGCGACTGCACAAGGAGCTGACCGATGCGTCGGCTTCGCCGAACACGAAACCCAAGAAGCGATCGCCTTGAGTAAGAACTGCAGACGCCGCGCCGAATCAAGCGCTGCCATCTGCCGGGTACTTCCAAGCGAAGCGCGGTGAGCCGGCGGCGCGTCGTTTCGCGCTGGATCGCACCGTTCGATCCTAAGGGTCTTCGCACGCTGCGCAGCCCTTGTCGAATACGACGCGCCAGGCGCCGTCGGGCTCGAGCCGCCAGATCGAATTGAAGGTGCCGATTACCCTGCCGTCGGGGTCGAGGACCGGCCCGCTCGACAGAGCCAGCCCGCCCGATGCGAGCACCTCGACCTGCTCGGGACGCCACGAAAACGGGGCCGAATCGCCTTCGAAGAAGCGTTTCCAACCTAGCGCGATTGCGTTGCGACCGCGGTAGGTCTCGCGCGAGCCGACAAAGATGGCGTCATCGGCCAGATAACGGCTGAACGCCTCGTGATCGCGATCGGCCATCGTCCGTGCGAACGCGCTTTCGGCGCGCCGCACCTGTTCGGTGCGCTCGCGGTGCGCCTGCGTCCGAGCCTCGCTGTTCGGCTCCGTTTGCGCGTTCGCCGTTTTCGAGAAAGCAAGTCCGCCGCTGGCACAGAGCACGGCGAACAAGCTTGCGATGAGCGCGAGACGTGGGAGCATGCCCGGCCTCCAGGTTGCGACGCGTCATCAAGCGCGCTCGAGCGCCCGCTCGAGGTCGGCGATGATGTCCTCGACGTTCTCGATGCCCACGGACAAGCGCACGAGGCCGTCCGTGAGCCCGCGCGCGGCGCGCTCCTCGGGCGGGACCTCCGCGTGCGTCATCGTGGCGGGGTGCGTGATCATCGTCTCGACCGCGCCGAGGCTCTCGGCGAGACCGCACAGCTCGACGGCGTTCATCAGCGCCTTGCCCGCAGAGAGGCCACCCGTCAGCTCGAACGAGATCATGCCGCTGAAGCCGGACATCTGCGATGCGGCCACCTCGTGCTGCGGATGGGATGCGAGCCCCGGATAGCTCACGTGCGCCACCTTCGGGTGGCTCTCGAGGAACGCAGCAACGCGCTGCGCGTTCTCTTCGTGGCGCTGCATGCGCAGGTGCAGCGTCTTCAAGCCCAACAAACACAGCCAGCTGTCGAAAGGACTCGGGACCGCCCCGATGGACTTCTGGATGAACTTGAGGTGTTCGAAGATGTCGTCCCGGTTGGTGACGACGACGCCCCCGATGAGCTGGTTGTGACCGCTCAGGTACTTGGTGGTGCTGTGCA
>JBFJHN010000622.1:0-2631 GCA_041613275.1 Candidatus Krumholzibacteriia bacterium
ACGGCAAGCTCGTGGGCATCGTGTCCATGCGTGATCTCACCCACGCGTACGAGCACCAGATCGAGTCGGACCTCGCGGACGCGCGGCACGAGATCCACGACCTCGAAGAGCTGACCGGTGTGACGACGAACGAGGAGATCCGCACCCTGATGCATCGCGTCAAAGAGCTCGAGAAGGTAAGCGTGACCGATTACCTCACGGGGTTGTTCAACGCGCGCTACTTCGAGCTGCGCCTCGACGAAGAGGTCGCGCGCGCAATGCGCTACAAGTCCAACTTCTCGCTCGTGTTCTGCGACATCGACCTGTTCAAGAGCGTCAACGACACCTACGGCCACCAGTGCGGCGACGAGGTGCTGAAGGAGATCGGGCGCGTCTTGAGCGACATGGTCGAGGGCATGAGCGTCCTGTCACGGCTGCGCAAGTCCGACATCGTCGCGCGCTACGGCGGCGAGGAGTTCGTCATGATCCTTCCCGAGACCTGCAAGGCCAACGCCGTGACGGCGGTCGAACGGGTTCGCAAGGGCATTGCGATGCACGACTTCAAGTGCGGCGACGCCACGTTCAACGTTACGATGAGCTTCGGTGTGGCCGAGTTCCTCGAAGACGCCAAGAACGCAACCGACCTGATCCTGAAAGCCGACCAGGCCATGTACCGGGCGAAGCACGAAGGCCGGAACCGCGTCGTCTGCTATCAGTCGGAGTACACGATGTCGGAGCCGAATCTTCCGACGGAGACCAGCAACAAGGCCTAGCGGAGCCCGACGACACGTTCCCTGACGTACGTTCGAATTCCCCGAGCGACGCCGACCGACGTAGCCTCCACGACATGCTCGGTCTTTGGCGTTCCCCCATCCAGTTTCGACCTGCTGTGACCGCGATTCCACCAGCGCGCCGAACGTCCCCACGACCCCATGCCGAAGCGTCTGTTCTCCTTCGACGTTCGAAGGGCCGACGGCGTCGTGCGCGATGTGCCGACGCGCCGCGGACTTGCGCGCGATTGCGCCGAAGCGAGGGGTCGACAGCGTCGCCGTCGGGACCCGTGGCGTGCTTTTTGCCGATCGCGATATGGGTGAACTGTGTCTACACGTGAGGTGAACAGGTGAAGCTGAACGGCTTGTTCCAACGCACGGTGCTGCCGGACCTCGAACGTGCCATGGATCTGCGAGCGGTACGCCAACGAACGTACGCATCGAACCTGGCCAACGTCAGCACACCCGGGTACGAGCGCAAAGAGGCGAGATTCGTCGACGAGCTTCGCGAGGCCGAGCGTCAGGTGCGCCTGCGTGCCACGGATCCACGCCACTTCGGTGTGGCGTCGCCACGGCCCGAGGTCGAGATCCGGCCCGCGCGCGACATCGGTGGCGAGCCGGACGTGGATCTCGACAACGAGATGGTTGCGATCGCACGCAACAAGCTGGAGTTCGACCTCGCGGCACGCATCGCGATTCTCAAGATCGCTGGACTGCGATCCAGCATCCACGGGCGCCGCTGAGGCGACGCAGGACGAGTGAGGTGAACGCACGATGGCCAAGGACATGTTCGTTTCGATGTCGGTCAGCGCCTCGGGGATGAGCGCTCAGCGCAAACGTATGGAGACCATCGCGGAGAACATCGCCAACGCGGACGCCACGCGCTCGGCCGACGGGGGTCCTTATCAACGCAAGGAAACGACGTTTCGCAGCGTCGAGGTCGAGCGTTCGCGCAACGAGTCACGCCCCGAGCATCAGGTCGCGCTGCACCGCACGTCGCCCGCGCACCTGCAGCCCAAGAACGTGCGTCCGAGCAGCGAGTCGATCAGCAAGGTCGAAGCGGTCGAGGTGCAGGCTCAGGAGGATCTCTTCGATCTGGTGTACGAGCCTGGACATCCCGATGCCGACGAAGACGGTTTCGTGCGCACGCCCAACATCAACACGGTCACGCAGATGGTCGACATGATTGCGGCGACGCGGGCCTACGAGGCCAACCTGTCGGCGATGAAGGCCTATCAGGCCATGGTCGAGAAGTCGCTCGAGATCTGAAGCCGGGAGGAGGGCCGATGAGCCAGGGCATCACACCGATCGGTTTCCCGCAGCCGCTGGGCTTCGACCAGGGCCCGCGCAGCGAGCGTGCCGTGGGGCCTTCGATGTCGTTTCGCGACACGCTCGCGGAGTACGTGCGCAACGTCGGTGAGCTCGAGCGCACGGCAGACGATCACATTCAGGCGATGGCACGCGGTGAGGCCGTCGATCCACACACGATCATGCTGGCTCTCGAAGAGGCGAACCTGGCGCTCGATCTGTTGATCGAGCTGCGCAACAAGCTGCTCGAAGCGTATCAGGAGCTTTCCAGAACGCCCATCTGAACAGACGAAGTGAATCGCCATGGACTTCGTTCGCAAAACCCTCGCACGCGTTCGCGTCAGCTGGCAGGCGCTCGACGCCGGCCAGCGTCTCGTGATGGGTGGCTTGGTGGCTGCCGTCGCCCTGGCGGTGCTCATCGCCGCCTTCTTCATGGGGCGTACGCAGTACACCATCCTCGTCTCCGGACTCGAGCCCACCGAAGCGGCGCCCATCGTTGATCGCTTGCGCGATCTGGACGTGTCGCACCAGCTGGTGCGCGGCGGCACCACGATCCTGGTACCCGAATCCAAGG
>JBFJHN010000623.1:0-2629 GCA_041613275.1 Candidatus Krumholzibacteriia bacterium
CGCGACGACACCTGGAAGGCGATGCGGCTGGGAAAGTTCGCCTTGATCACGCCGGTGAGGACGTCCACCGAGGGGCGCTGCGTCGCCAGCACGAGGTGGATTCCCACCGCGCGCGCCATCTGCGCCAGACGTGCGATCGGGGTCTCGATTTCTCCGCCCACCTGGATCATGAGATCGGCGAGCTCGTCGACCACGACCACGACGTACGGCAACGGTTCGCGCCCCTCGCCGTTTTCGTCCACCAGCTCGCCGGCGCGCGCCTTCTTGTTGTAGCCGACGATGTTGCGCACGCTCGTGCGCGCAAGCTCACGATAGCGACGCTCCATCTCCAGGGTCATCCAGTGCAGCGCTTTGTAGGCGTCCTTCGGCTCGGTCACGACCGGATGCAGCAGGTGCGGAATGTCGCGATAGGCGTTGAGCTCGAGCATCTTCGGGTCGATCAACAGCAGCTTGACCTCGTTGGGATCGTGCCGCAGCAGCAGGCTGCACAGGAGCACGTTGATGCACACGCTCTTGCCCGAGCCCGTGGCACCCGCGACCAACAGGTGCGGCATCGAGGCAAGGTCGGCGAAGAACGGCTCACCGCTGACCGTCTTGCCCAACGCCAGACCCAGCGGGCCGACGTGCAGGTCGTCCGACCAGGCTTCCATGATCTCGCGCAATCCCACGGTGCACGAGCTCGGGTTCGGAATCTCGATGCCGATGGCGGCCTTGCCCGGAATGGGCGCGACCATCCGGATCGACTGCGCGCGCAGCGCCATCGCAAGGTCGTCGACGCGGCTCGTCACCTGGCTGACCTTGATGCCGGGCGCGGGCTCGAACTCGTACGTGGTGATCACCGGCCCCGGCTGCACTTCGGAGACGCGTCCCCCGATGCCGAAGTCGGCCAGCTTCTCCTCGAGCGTGCGCGACAGGTTGAGATACACGTCGTCGCTGGTGGTCTCTTCGAACTCCGGTGCCTCGTTGAGGATCTCGATTTCCGGCAGCTCGAAGTTCTCGACGCGCACGCGCGCGACCGCCAGCTCACGTTCGGAGTCCGGCAGGCTGCCCGGAACCTCGACGACGCGCGGGCGCGCGCCGGCGCGCACGTTGCGGATGCGCGGCGATGCGGCGTCCGCCGAAAGGCGCCCGGCCGGCGTTTCGCTCACGCGTGCGGCCCGTGGAGGACGTGGCGTCTCGTACGCCGGCTCGAGCTCTCCGGGCTCTTCCGGTCCCGGCTGCCACAGCGAGCGCACGTCGTCGAGCAGGCGCGTCCAGAACATCCGCGTCGCTTGGCCCGCCTCGTGTGCGTGGTGGCGCACCGCACCCGCGTGCGACCACATCGGGCGCAACACGGGCATGCCGAAGCGCAGCAGCAGCCAGGACCCCAGCGTGGCCAAGAGGATCGTCGTGCCCACGCGTCCCAGCACCGCGCTCACGGCCTCGAGCTCCATGTGGCCGACGAGGCCGCCGGCGCGCTCCCCCACGGTGAGCGCGGCGACCGCCGTGCCCAGAGCCGCAATTCCGTAGAGACGCGCCTGCAAGCGTGCGGCAGCGCGCCGTTCGCTTCCCCACAGCGCAGCGAAGCCCAGCGCACCCAGCGACACCAGAACGACGCTCGAGAACACGCGACCGAACAGCACGACGGACGCGTGCGCCGCCATCAACCCCAGCGGCCCGCAAGGGTGCGACGTCGAAGACAGCGATTCCCAGGTGACCGGTGCGGGCCACTGCATGGGATCGTATGTGATCCAGGAAACGCAGAAGAAAGCGAAGAGCGCGGTCAGCGCAAAGCCGCGCAGAAATCGTTCCCCCATCACACCACCCGTTCGCCCGAGCACGCCGCGTCCCCTCGCACGCGAATTCGAGCGGCGCGCATCGCGCACTCTTGCAGATGCACGGCGCACGGGGCAAGCGGAAGGTGACACGCGCGTCTGGACCTGCGCGGCGCGCGGTCAAGCGGGTTCGGGGGCGGGCTCGTACTCCTCGAGGAAGGTCTCGAGCGAGCGCGTCGTGACGTTGCCCGTCTGGAACATCGGCGTGCGCACGAGGTCGAGGCTGAACTCGGTGGTCGTGTTGATGCCGAGGATGAGGCATTCGGCGAGCGCGCGCTCGACACGCGCCAGCGCCTCGGCCCGGTCGCGCCCGTGCACCAGCAGCTTGGCGATCAGCGAGTCGTACCACGGTGTGATCTCGTAGCCTTGGTAGATGTGCGAATCGATGCGCACGCCGATGCCGCCGGGAAAGTGGAGGAACTCGACGACGCCCGGACACGGGCGGAACTTGTGATGGGGGTCTTCGGCGTTGATGCGCACCTCGATCGCGTGGCCCTTGATCTGCACGTCGGACTGACGCAACGCCAGCCGCTCCCCCGCGGCCACGGCGATCTGCTCTTTGACGATGTCGATTCCGGTGACGAGCTCCGTGACCGGATGCTCGACCTGGATGCGCGTGTTCATCTCCATGAAGTAGAAGCTGCCGTCTTCGTCCAGCAGGAACTCCATCGTGCCGGCCGAATCGTAGGCGACGCTCTGCGCGCCCTCTCAACAAGGCGCTGCCCGGCCGCTCGTTCCTGCGCCTGGCCTATTTCACGCCGACCATTTTGCCGATGATCGCGGTGGCCAATATCTGGCTGTTCTTTTACTCGCCG
>JBFJHN010000624.1:0-2625 GCA_041613275.1 Candidatus Krumholzibacteriia bacterium
GGGGGAGACGCGGACGGGCTCGGATGTGGTGATGCGGTAGGTCTCGCCGTCGCCGGCGAAGGCGCGCACGAGATACTCGGCCTCGACGTCGTACGTTCCCGCTGGAAGCTCGAGCTCGATCCGCGCATCGCGCCACCACTCGATTTCGTAGTCGGGATCGTAGTGCTTGCCGTTGATGAAGTAGCGAATGTTGCGCGGGTGTCCGGCGACGCGTGCCACCAGCGTTCCCATGGAATCGCCGCTTTCCTCGTTCCACGTGGCGCCGCCTCGCGTCCCGCCGCAGCCGGCGCCCGCGCTCGCCACCACCGCGGCGATCAGGACCGCCGTCGTCGCGCGCTTCGACCCTCTCACGGGGAATCCCTTCGTGTTGCCGCGTCCTCCGGCGGCGATTCCAGACAGCGCGAACCGTACAGGTTCATGTGCGGACGACGCAAGCCGTTCGCGCGCGCTCTCTCGCGATCCGGCGCGACGTCGCCGCGACCGTGCGTCGTGTCGTCGTGCGCGCGGGCACCGGCGCGACGCCTCGTAGAGCGCGCACCTACTCGCCGTGTGTACAGGGCATGCAGCTGCTCCGGTGACACGCCGCACGCGAACAGCGTGTACAGAAAGATGTTGAGCAGGAGCTGGCGCACAACGCCGCGGCGTTGAAAGCGGCGCGCCGAGGCCAACACCCGTCCGCGTGCGCGGCCCAGCGTTCGAGCACGCCGCAGGCGCGCGAGGAGGTCCACGTCCTCGAACAGCGGCCAGGCGGCGAAGCCTCCGAGCGCTTCGTAGCGCCGGCGCTCTACGAAGAGCGCGCCTTCGCCGAACTCGGTCCAGCGCGTCCGCAGCCGCGACATCGCCCCGATCAGTCGCAACAGCGGATGCGGCGCGTCGTAGATCACCGCGAACAGACCGGCGTCGTGGCCCGCATCCAGCACGGCGTCCATGGCTTCGACGCCATCGGTGGGCAGTCGGCAGTCGGCGTGCAGGAACACCACGACCTCGCCGCGCACGCTGCGCGCACCGCGATCGAGCTGAACGCCGCGCCCGGGCGGGGAGCGCACCACGCGTGCCCCGGCGCGCCGCGCCTTCGCGCGGGTCCCGTCTTGGCTGCCGCCGTCGACGACCACGACGTCGGCGACGCCTTCTCGAGCACGCGCGTCACGCACGGCGTCCGCGATCGACCGTGCCTCGTCCAGCGTGGGGATGACGATGCCGTACGTACGCCGGCGACCACGGGCGGGTTGCTCGCGGCGCTCGGCGCAAGACGCATCGAGCGACGCATCTGATATGCTGCGCTCCACTTGCACGTGCGGCGTCGGCCCTCCGAGCGCTTTCTCGACATGCCGGGCATTGGCGCGCGAGGAAAACCGATTATAAGGATAGAAGAGCACGACCCCGAGGCCCGATTGGGCGAAACCAGCATCTGGAGGCTTCGAATTGGATCGAGTGGAGAACGTCCTCATCATCGGGTCCGGACCGGCTGGATTGACCGCAGCCATCTACGCGGCGCGCGCCAACCTGGAGCCCGTGGTGATCGAGGGCATGCAGCCCGGCGGCCAGCTGATGATCACGACCGACGTGGAGAACTATCCCGGCTTCAAGGAAGGCATTCTGGGCCCCGAGCTCATGGACCAGTTCCGCCTGCAGGCGCAGCGTTTCGGCACGCGCATCATTCAGTACGAGGCCACGAAGATCGACCTGTCCGAGCGCCCGTTCACCGTGTGGTCGACCGAGCAGCAGATCCGCACCAAGACGCTGATCATCGCCTCGGGCGCCAGCGCCAAGCTGCTGGGGCTGCCGTCGGAGAAGCAGCTCATGGGGCATGGTGTGTCGGCATGCGCGACGTGCGACGGGTTCTTCTTCAAGGGCAAGGAGCTCGTGGTCGTGGGCGGCGGCGACACCGCCATGGAGGAAGCGACGTTCCTCACCAAGTTCGCGAGCAAGGTCACCGTGGTGCATCGTCGCGACGAGCTGCGCGCGTCCAAGATCATGCAGCAGCGGGCCCGCGACAACGACAAGATCGATTTCATCTGGGATTCGGTGGTCACGGAGATCCTGGAGCCGGACAAGAAGGAAGTCTCGGGGGTGCGGCTCAAGAACGTGAAGACCGAAGACGAGACGGTCTTTCCCGCGCAGGGGGTGTTCATCGCCATCGGGCACCAGCCGAACACGAAGCTGTTCGACGGCGTACTCGACATGGACGAGACCGGCTACATCCAGGTGAAGCCCGGCACGACGCAGACGAACGTGCCCGGCGTGTTCGCGGCGGGGGACGTCGCCGACAAGGTGTATCGCCAGGCGGTGACGGCTGCGGGGACCGGTTGCATGGCAGCAATCGACGGCGAGCGCTTTCTCCAGGAGCACGGCGAAGCGTAGACGAGCCCGGCGGAAAGGGCACAGCATGATTCAGGGCGACGGTGTCCTGCTGTTCGACATCGACGGCACGCTGCTCGTCAGCCGCGGGCGCGGTCTGCGCGCCATGCACCATGCCTTCAAAACCGTGTTCGAACGCCCGGCACGGCCCGCCGAGATCGTGCCGCATGGCAAGACCGATCCGATTCTCTTCGAAGAGATGGCGCGGGCCTACGAGATCTCGCCCTCCCTGCTGGAAGAGCGTGTCGACGGGTTGCGCATCGTCTA
>JBFJHN010000625.1:0-2609 GCA_041613275.1 Candidatus Krumholzibacteriia bacterium
CACTGGACAGCGGACGGCCACGCTGTGGCTGCGCGCTCGCTTGCGGAAACGCTGAGCGCCGCGATTGTCCGCGGATCGCACTCGGCACCCTGAGCACGATCCGAAACATCCAGCCAACTCGTTGCCGTTGTGTCTCTTCTCAGCGTCGCGGCGCGCGTGCTATGCTCTCGACGGCAGCTCGTGGGAGGGTCCTTTCGTGCAAGACAGCGGTGAGAAACGCGGCATCTTCCGCGAGCTCTGGCTCTTCATGCGGGTGCGCAAGAAGTTCTGGCTGGGCCCCATCATGCTGGTCCTCTTGCTCCTCGGGATCCTCATCGTGTTCACCGAGGGCTCGGCGCTGGCGCCCTTCATCTACGCTCTCTTCTAGACGCGACCGGTTGCGACGCGACACGGTTCGAACGCTCGTGCGTCTCGGCGCCGTGGTCGTGTGCGAGCGCCGCGCAGGACGCGCGGGCAGGCCGCCCCAGGAGGACGCTTTGAAGGTCGTCGTGTGCGCCGAGGTCTCGTGGCAGTACGTGCGCACGCGCAAGCAGCAGATCCTCGCGCGCTTTCCCGAAGACTGGCCGATCCTCTTCCTGCAGCCGTGGGCGCGCGGGCGCCGCAACGCCTGGTGGCCGCAGCGCGACGGCCGCGTCGTCTTCGCCACCGTCCCGGTCATGAAGAACCCGCCAACCCGCATGCTGCGACTCGTGCTGGGGCGAGCGCTCGTGCGCGCGCTCTTGAACGTTTTGTTGTTCGTCTGGGTGTGGTGGCTCCGGCGGCGCACGGGATTCGCCGGTGCCGACGTCGGGCTGTACGTCTCGAACATCTACTTCGGAAGCGTGCTGCCGCATCTGGCGCGGCGCTTCGCCGTGTACGATTGCAACGACAACCATCTGGCGTTTCCAGGCACGCCGACCTGGGCGCGCGGCTCCCTGGCGCGCGTCGTGCGCGAGGTCGACGCGGTCGTGGTGAGCCAGACGCTGTTGCGCGAGGAGATCGATCCGCTGCGGCCGCGGGTCGTGCACGAGATCGGCAACGGCGTGGACTACGCACTCTTCGACGTCGCCTGGCGCCAGCCGTCGCGACCTCCGGAGATCTGCAAGCTGCCGTCGCCACGCATCGGCTATGCCGGGGCGCTTGCCGACTGGATCGACTTCGAGCTTCTCGCGCGCGTGGCGGAGGCGCACGGTGAGGCCAGCTTGGTTCTGGTGGGACCGCGCGTCGGCACGCACGTCGATCCCGAGGACTTCGCACGCACGCATGCCAACGTGCATTGGCTGCAGTCCAAGCCGCACGCGCAGCTCCCGCACTACGTCGCCGAGATGGACGTATGCCTGATCCCGTTCCGGCGCACGGCGCTGACACGCGGTGTCAACCCGAACAAGCTCTACGAGTACCTGGCGTTGGGGAAGCCCGTGGTCGCCACCGATTTCTCGCCCTGGCTGCGACGCTACGAGCCGCACGTGCGCATCGGACGCGACGCGCGAAGCTTCGTCGAGCAGGTCAACGACGCGCTGGCCACGCCGGGGAACCCGGAGCCGCGCCGCCGCGTGGCCGCCGAGCACAGCTGGGATGCAAGCGCCCAGCGCATGGTGCAGCTTTTCGAAGCGCTCTGGGAGGCTCACGCGCGCCACGATTCGCGGTAGGTCCCGGGGCGGCGCCGGTCTTGGAGACCGCTCGGTGCGCGGTTGAAGCGCGCGGCCGAGCCGGTATAATCGAGGTCTCGCTCCGAACTCCTCGACGCTCGACGACCACGCGACTGGGAGGCGCACGTGGACAAGACGGCCCGCGATCTGCTGAAGCTCGTGCAATCCCAGGATCCCAACTTGACCCTCTCGGCGCTGCGCGTCGTCACCGCGTTGCAGATGAGCAACAAGTCGGTCATCAAGGCCATCGGCAGCTGTCTCGAATCCGACGTCGAGGCCGTTCAGGTGCAGGCGCTGCACGCGCTGGCGCAGCTGGGACCGTCGGACGCGGTCGATCTCGTCGCACCGATGCTGCTCGAATCGGGTGCGGTGCGTCAGAACGCCTCCCGGGTTCTGGCGTTGGGGGGCACCGCCGCCGTCACGCGTCTGAAACGCCTGTATCCCAAGGCCGACCACCATGGGCGCCGCGCCATCGCCAACACGCTGGCCGAAATCGGCGGGCGCCCGGCGTTCGACTTCCTGCTGCGCTGTATGCCGGGAGAGGACCTCGAGCTCGTCAAGCACCTCACGGCGTGCGAGCGCACCATCCTGTCGCGCATGCCCAATCCCACGCGGCTGACGGCGGTGCGTTCGCTGCGCACGTACCTGCGCGATCGCAAGACGCAGCGGAATCCGCACGCGGTCATCGGCGGGCTCATCCTGCTGGGCGGCGTCGCCGATCCGAAGGCGGCCGAAGAAGCGCGCAAGATGCTGCTGGGCTACCTGGATCGCAAGCAGCCCGAAGCGGTACGACGCAACGCGGCCATCTCCATCTCGCGCCTGCCGGTGGCGGCCAAGCACGCCGACGCGCTGGTCCCGAAGCTCGTCCCCCTGCTGAGCGAGAAGGAATGGAATCCCGTCCCCCAGAACGTGCTGCCGCTTCTGCAGCGTCTCGAGCTCACGCCCAAGTCGGCGCCCAAGCTGCTGCCGCTGCTCAAGAAG
>JBFJHN010000626.1:0-2607 GCA_041613275.1 Candidatus Krumholzibacteriia bacterium
GGGTAGCCTCAGGCGCGCTGGCGTCGTTCTGCAAATCGAAACGGAGATTTGACGTCGCGTTCTCAGCGGATGAGGAGCACGCGGCGGCGGTAAGTCTTGTTGTCGGCACGGACCTGCATGAAGTAGACGCCCGAGCGTGCGAAGCGCCCGTCCGTGGTGCGACCATCCCAATGAACGGTCGCGGAGCTCGCCCTCGAAACCGGTACGTCTCGGAACGCGCGAACGCGCCGACCGCGTACATCATAGACCCCGACTTCCAACGTCCCGTAGCGTTTCTCCATCGGAATCTGCAACCACACGCCGGATTCGGATCGGCCAGGATTTGGGTAGACCGAAGTCCAGCGCGTGCGGTTTGCGAAGTCGGCTCCGCTGCCGTTGCCGCCATGGATGGGGTTCGACGCAGCCAACTGGACCGGAGGCACGACGAGCACCTGGTCGTGAATCTCCTTGCCAATGTTCGTGTTGCGACGAATGATCGTGGCCAGCGTCTGGCTTTCGAGCCACTGAACCATCGAAGGCTTGAAGTCGTTCTCGTACCAGAATCGATCTCCCGCGCGTAAACGCTGGAACTGGTCGGTCAGGAGCGTGTGAAAGAGCTCGCCGACCATTGCGCCGGGGACGTGATCTTCCGCCAACCCGCCCACCCAAAGGTCGATGTCGTCCACGTCCGCGTACGCGGCTGCCAACCGGTTCTGAATGTCGATGTTGTCGGAGACTTCCGCGAAGCTGGCCCGCGGGGTCAGGCCGACGGCGGCACGACAATCGTTGTAGCGCTTCATCCCGTGGTCGCGACCGCGCTGAATGTTGAGCGCTGCCAGATCGAATCCTCCCGCGCCGGGCGGTCCGAACAGAAAGTTCCGGAGACCATCGACGATGAACGGGTCGATTTCCTGGGCGGGCTGTGCGGCAAGGCCGCGAAGAAGGGGCTCGATCCCGCCTTCCAAGCGAATCCTGTCGGGTGCGAAGAAGGACTGGGCCAGTGACAGGTTCCCTTCGGAGATGGGTTGGCCGTTGTGCTTCAGTCGCAGAAGCACGTCCGAGACCATGCTGTGGCCGAGTCGATAGGCTGCGGTCGAAAAGGCGTTGTCGATCCCGGCGTTCACCTCCGGTTGGTATCCCTCGTACGGTCCGAGCGCATCAGGTCCGAGAAGCTGCGGCAGAAACTCCCGGTACGTGATCACTTGCATCTCGGCGCCGACGATGGCACGCGCAGTCTGATAGAGCTGCTCACCCGTCCAGTGCGGCGCCTGACGCTTCAGCCATCGAACGACCCAGTTGTGTTCGCGAACGAAGAGCGTGTGCAGAGCGGTCAGGCCCACCTGCTCGTTGGCGCGCACGTCTCCCGCCAGGAAGAAGTTTGGATCGGCGTTCGGCGCGTTTTCATAGCCGTTCACGTTGAGAGGGAGCAGGCGTCCCTCGCTCGTCTTCAATAGTCCCGATCCATCGAGGGTGCGAAGCTCGTTGGCGCGCGAGGCGTCGGAGCCATAGACGTTTCCGGCATCGATGTATGCAGTGATCTGGTTCATTTGCTGGCGCACGCCATCAACCATCGAATAGATCGAACGGTCGAGCGGGATGACAACCGTGCCACTGCCGTTGGGATCAAAGTCCGGATCACCTGCCGGCACCGCAATGTGAAACGCTTCGAATGGCACCATCGCGGGAGTCAGGTCGAGGTCGTGGTCCAGGAACTGCCCCCACTGCCAGAAGAAATCGCTGACACCGGCACCGTTCAGAACCGCGCTGGACTGTGTCACGACAGCGTTGCTGACAGCTCGGGGACTCGGCATGGTCGCATCGTCGGGTATCCCGGATCCGTCGGCGTAATGTGGATCCACCATGTGACGGAGTAGCGGAACGCTCGTGCTTCCCCAGTCGGCATGCACTGCGTTGTTGGCGCTGCCGTCGTAACTTCGGAATTCGTCGTGGAATCTCAAGTCGAGATCATGCTTAGACCGCGATCCGTCTTGATCGATTGGATCCGCGAATAGGGCTGACGTGACACACAGGAGTGTGCCCACGAACGATACGATTGCGAGTCGGGGTCGGCGCATCGGTTCTCGCAGTTCGAGGCATGTTCTTTGCGGATCAAGACAAGAATAGGGTGTCGCACGCGACGATGTCCACCATGATTCTCGGGGCGCCAAGCATTCGCGACGGGCGAAACCTGCACGCGGGCAGGCAAGCGCAATTCAGCCCAAATATTGCCGGTTTGTGCGTTGACGGCGGAGCGGGCTAGAAGACCGTGTGGCCGCGGTTCAGCAGCGCCACGAACCGTGGGTCGTCGCGCAGGGCATCCCACTCGGGGAGCAAACGCAGCGTCTCGACCGATAGATCGCTCTGTGTGCTGAGTAGTTGGTCGAGGTTGGCGAGAGCTGCATCGAACTCCCCGACGCGTGCCTGAATTTTGGCAACGTCGGCTAGAACTTTGGCGCCGGAGAGCGCGTCCCGCGACACCGGCATGAGCTTCTGCGCCTTCGCGGCGTGCTCGAGAGCGCGTTGCTTTTGTTGCAGTCCCGCATACGTTTCTGACAGCGCAAGATGTAAACGATAATCGTCGGGCGACTGCTCGAGCTTGGACTCGAGCTGGGCACGAACAGGCTCGAA
>JBFJHN010000627.1:0-2593 GCA_041613275.1 Candidatus Krumholzibacteriia bacterium
GCACGCCACGCCCAGCGTCAGCGCCACGACCGCCATCCCGAACCTCCGACGACCGCGCATCCGTCCTCCCAGCCTTCGAGTCCGATCTGAGGCAAGCGCCGAAAACCGTTGCCAACAGGCGCCACCGAGCCGCTCCCTCCGGCCACCGCCGCTGGGTGGGTGCGACCACGTAGCGGTGCTATGCTAGGCACGAAACGGTGGCTCGCCACCACAACTTTTGTCGGGGTGTTCGTGTCGTCCTCACCATTTCGCACCTTGCCGAAGGTGGACCGCGTTCTCGACGAGACCGCGCTGACGGACGTTCTCGACCGGCTGCCGCGTGAGATCGTCGTGCGCACCGTGCAGGAAGAGATCGACGCGTTGCGTCAGGCGCTCGTGAGCCGGACGTCGCCGGCGCCGCGCACGCGCGAGGAGGCGCAGCGTGCGGTGGCGACGCGGGCGCGCTCGCGGCTCGAGCAGCTCGCGCGCGGCTCGCTGCGACGCGTGCTGAACGCCACGGGCGTCGTGCTGCACACGAACATCGGCCGCGCACCGCTGTCCGCTGCGGCGCTGCAGGCCGTCCACGAAGCGGCGTGCGGGTACGTGAACCTCGAGTACGACCTCGAAGCCGGCGTACGCAGCAGTCGGCTGGTCCACGTCGAGGCCCTGCTGCGCGAACTCACCGGTGCCGAAGCCGCGCTGGTGGTCAACAACAACGCCGCCGCCGTGCTGCTGGCGATCGACACGCTGGGGCAGCCGGGCGTCGTCGTGTCGCGCGGCGAGCAGGTCGAGATCGGCGACAGCTTCCGTTTGCCCGACATCTTGGCGCGTTCGCGCGTTCCGATCCACGAGGTCGGAACCACAAACCGCACCACTCCCGAAGACTACGCGCGCGCGGCCGCGCAGCCCGGATGCGTCCTCCTGAAGGTGCATCGCAGCAACTTCGAAGTGCAGGGGTTCACGCGCGACACGAGCATTGCCGAGCTGGCCGAGGTGGCGCGCAAGGTTCGCGCGCACGTCGTGTACGACCTGGGAAGCGGCTCGTTCGAGTCGTTCGAGCGTCATGGCCTGCCCGGCGAGCCCGACGTGCGTGGCGCGCTCCGCGACGGTGCGCACGTGGTGACGATGAGCGGGGACAAGCTGTTGGGAGGACCGCAGGGCGGCATCCTGGCCGGCACGGCGGAGTGCATCGCGGCGATGCGCCGCAACCCCTTGGCCCGTGCGCTGCGTATCGACAAGTTAACGCTTGCGGCTCTCCAGGCGACTCTGCTTTCATACCTCAACGAAGGCGCGGCAGACGTGCCGACGCGACGTTTCATCCTGGCCAAGCCGGAAACCATCCGCGAGCGTGCTGTACGCCTGCAGGCCGCCCTGCAGGAAGGCGTCGACGCCGATCTGGAGCTTGCGGAGGGTCGCGGCTCTGTCGGGGGCGGTGCGTTCGCCAACTTGAGCCTGCCGTCGATCGAGCTGCGCGTGCGGCCGCGGCACCTGCGCGCGACGGAGCTCGTGGTGCGGCTGCGGCGCGGCGCACCGGCGGTTCTGGCGCGCATTCGTGACGATTTCGTGGCGCTGGACATGCGTTGCGTGGCGGATGACGAGGTGGACTCGCTGGCGCGAGCCGTGCGAGCGGCTTGTGACCAGCGTGGAGGGGAAGCATGACGCGCGCCTTCGACGGTCGTGGTGGCGGTACGGCCCGCATCCCCCGCGAACACCTCGCCGCGCTCGGCGTCCACGAAAGCCAGGTCCTGTACACGCGTGCCGGGTTGCCCGACCGTCTACTGGAAAGTCATCTCGAGGCTTGGAGTTACACGCCCGACTTCACCGGATTGGTTCAAGTCCTTCTCGAACGGCTTCAAACCGAACGAAATCTCTCGATCGCAGTGTGCGGAGCGACTTCCGACGCAGCGGCGCGCGCGCACGCCGCACTGCAGCTGTCGATCGGGTTGACGCAGCACGGACGTTCCGTGGCGGTCGTCGACGCCGATGCAGCGCGACCGGGGCTCGCGGGCCTGATCGCCGACCCCCACGCCGAGGGGCTCATCGACATGGTGCGATTCGGGCGCTCGTGCCGCTCGCTCCTGTGGAAGCCGCTGCAGACCGGACCCGCCGTGCTGCCGCTCGGCTCTTTCCCGGTACGCGGGCGCTTGCCGTTCGACGCCGACGCGGTGCGCGGTGTGCTGCACCGTGTGGCGCTGCACACCGACGTCGCGCTGTACGTCGCACCGCTGGTCGAAGGCGGCGATCTGCATCCGATCGTGCGCGCCTGTGGCCAAGCCGTGTTCGTGCAGGGACCGGACAGCGTCTCGCAGGGGCTGGACACGGAGCTGGCGACGTGGGTGACGCGCGGCAACCTCGATCTGCTGGGCTTGGTGTTCCACGAGCCCGAGCCCGAGCCCGCGCCGGCGCCGCCGGCCGCGGTGCCGACGCCGTCCACGATGGCCGAGACCGCGCTCCCCGAGCCGGCGGTACCGCACGAGACGGTTCCCACCGCACCGGCCTGGCAAGCGACGCCGCCCCCGCAGGCGCCGTCTGAGCCCGCGCAGCCGCCGCAGTTCGATCTCACCGATCTCGAGCCCGCACTCGATGCGCTCGAGCCCCAGGACGAGCCGACGGC
>JBFJHN010000628.1:0-2570 GCA_041613275.1 Candidatus Krumholzibacteriia bacterium
GCTACGCGTCGACTTCGATCCCCTCGGCGAGTCCAAGATGACCGAGCGGGCCGTGTACCGCTGCTTGGTCTCGAACCCCGCGCGCGGGCCGCGCCGGATGTTCCTCCTCGGCTTCGACCTCGGCAACGACGGCCTGCTTCTGACCCGCGAGTTCGACCCCAACGACCCCGAGCACGCGACCGACACCGTCGACCGCTCGACGCCACCGTTGACTGCAGCGCCTCCGTCGATTTCGTCGAAGAAATAGAAGATGCGATCGAAGCCGCGGCGGATGCCGAGGGATCAGGACTGCGGCGCCGCGTCGAGCGCGCTCAACATGGCTCGCGCCGAGCCACGCACCTGATCGATGGCCTTCTGGTGCGCTGCCTCGACGGCTTCCGGAATCCCCGAGTTGCGGAACTCCTCGTCCTGCTCGACGTGCATGCGCACGCAGGTCTCGTCATCGCGCCACTCGATGTAGCGCTGCCAGCGCGTGGCCGAGTCCATCTCGTCGGCGTTCTCGCCGCTTCGGAAGCGTAGCCAGGCGCGGAACCCTTCTTCGTCCTGCGCCTTCGTGTTCGCAATCCAATTGTGGATCTTCTCGATCAGCGGATCGTCGTTCGGCGTCGTGTCCAGCTTCGCCAGGCGTTCGACGGCGTAGCGAAACCGCCGCATGGTGCCGGGACCGTTCTCGCCACGGAACGTGCGGTGGAGGAATGCACCCGGCGCACACGCGGTCGCCCGAATGGCGTCGGGAACCGGAACCACAGCGCCGTTCTGCACCACGCCCGGCTCGGGCAGCAGAGCGCGCACCATGATGCCCTCGTCCACGGCCGCCGTGCCGCCGCCCAGCGGCACGTGATAGTTCATGAATCCGAAGCGCTTGCGATACTCGTCGGTTGGCAGCTCGCTGCCGTGCACGAGCTCGGTGTCGCCCGTCAGCGGCTCGATGAAGTAGCGCCCCGTGTCCAACATCTTGTTGACGCGCGTGCCGGCGTTCGGGTCCAGCAGGAAGGTCACTCGCGGCCCGCCGTGCAGCGGCAGCTGCTTGAGCCAGTTGTCGGCTTGGGAAACGTGCTGTATGAAAGACTCGACCTGATCGTCGGTCGGACGCGGCAGGGCGCGCACCAGCTCCCAGTACGTATTCTTGTGCGCGGTTTCGCTCACGTTCGTCCGCCCTTCGCGACGTTTCCCAAGTGACAACCTTCGTGCGCGATCCAGGCTTCGTGTCGCGCCGGCGCGGTTCAACTCCGCGTCGACGCGCAAGTCCCGCTTGGCTCCGCACCCTGGGTCACACTCTTCTGCACCCTGGCTCACACTCTAAGGTTCCTCTGTCCAGGCGTCCATACACGTTCGCGCAATTCAATGTGACAGTTTGCTTGCCTCGCGAGGCGAGCGGGGTATCCTCCACGTCGGAGCGGGGCTGGGAGGAGGACACGTGGAGCGCTCATCGCCGAAGCGGCTTCGGCTGCGTCGTACGCTGCGTCTCGTTGGAATCGCCTCGCTTCTCACCGTCACCGGACTCACGCTTCTCTACACCATCCGCATCGGCGCGTTGCGCTCGCGCGTTCTCAAAGAAGTCGCAGCTCTCTCCGGCAACGCTTACTCGCACGTCGTCAGCGCACCGACGCGCGTGCGCGTCGGCACCGACGCCCGCGCCTCCGGTGTCGCGGCGCGCTTGGGACGCGCCGGGCTCAAGCGCGTTCAGCGTGCGCCGGAGCCCGGCGAGTACCGCGTCGACGCCGGCACCATCCAGTTCTGTGACGCCCCCCAGACCGAGGTCGACACGCGCGCGCCGCTGGTCACGCTCGTTCTCGACGGACCGGTCATCGAGCACATCGACGTCGATGGGCGCGAGCGCGAGAACGTCCTCCTGCCCGTCGAGCACATCACGTCGTTCCGCAGCTCGCTGCGTGAGCGGCGCACGCCGGTGGCGTACGAGGACATCCCGCCGGGGCTCGTGCTCGCGGTCTTGGCGGCCGAGGATCGGCGTTTCTTCGGACACCCGGGCTTGGATACGCGCGGGATCGGCCGCGCGTTCTTGCGCAACCTGCGCGAGCGGCGCGTGGTCGAAGGCGGCAGCACGATCACGCAGCAGGTGGTCAAGCAGATCCTCCGCCGGCGCGGTCGTGCGCTGCGCGCCAAGGTCGACGAGGCCATCCTGGCGCTCTTCGTCGAACGCCGCTTCACCAAGAAGCAGATTCTCCAGGTCTATTTGAACGAGGTGTACCTGGGGCAGGAGGGCCCGTTCGCCATTCACGGCGTCGCGCAGGGCGCGCGGCATTTCTTCGGCAAGCCGATGCACACGCTGACCATGCGCGAGCGCATCGAGCTGGCTGCCGCCATCCGGGCGCCGAACGCCGCTTCGCCGCGGCGCAATCCCGAACGTCTCGAGGCCTACGCGAACGCGGTCGAGGCCGCGCTCGAAGACGTGGCCCAGCCCGATCCGCAAGGTGACGGAACCGAGGTCGCTGCTGCGGGCGGTCACGCCAGTGCGAGCGGTCGCGCCGGCGCGGGCGGTCACAGCGGCGCGGGCGGCATGTCCCTGCAATCGGGACGCGGTGTGCGCGTTTCGGTCGATGCCTCCGAGC
>JBFJHN010000629.1:0-2565 GCA_041613275.1 Candidatus Krumholzibacteriia bacterium
GCGGCGCGCGCGCGTGCGGCGCGCCAAGCGTGGCGGGGTGTTCGGCTGGTGCGCGCGCACGCGTCCGGCTTCGTCGAAGCCGAGCTCGATCTGGTGCTCGAAACGGAAGGCGGCTGCGTCGTCGCCCACTACACTACGGTGCCGCGCGGCGAGCAGACCGAAGCGCTGCATGCGGCGTTGTTGCAACGGGTTTGGGTGCTGGCGGGAACGGGGCGACGGGTTCTGGAGGCCGGCGTGTTCCATCTGCACGAGTCGTCGTTCGCGCCGCTCGCGGACCTATCCGAGCAGCTCGACGCGTTCGCGGCACGCATGCGAGTCAGCCGCTCATGAGTGGTCGAGATCCTGTCGGGGTGGCGAAAAAGCGATCGGCGGCAAGGGGGGAAGCAGGGGCGGAGGAGATTGCAGCCTCGGGTCGCATCCTTCGACCCATCCCAACACCACACACGTGACAACCGGCCCCGAGGGCCAATCGATCCTCCGCCCTTGTCCAGAGGCGTGTTCCACCAAAAAACCAGCAATTTCGAGACCAATGCACGGAGTCCAGGTTGCCGCGCGAAGCGGAACGTGCCTTCAACGCGCCACGCTTGCGCGCAAGGCGACCCGAGCATATAGTTGTGTCGTGCAACTATATGGGAGGTGCCCGATGGCAGCCGCAACGGGCGCGCCGTCCAGCGCGAGACGAGCGCTCGAACAGGACAACGAAGACTTGTACGAGGCGTTGGATCGCCTGGTGCGTGCCTATCAGTTCCGCGACCGACAACGGGTCTGCTATCACGGGCTTTCGGTGAACGCGTGCTACACGCTTCAGATCCTGGTCTGGCGCGACGGTCTGACGCAGAACGAGCTCGCCGCCGAGATGCGGCTCGACAAGAGCACGACGAGCCGCATCCTCGCTCAAATGGAAGCGGATGGGCACGTCCGCCGCAGTCCCGATCCGGAAGACGGACGGGCGCAGCGACTTTACGCCACCGCCGCTGGGAAACGCCTCCACCAGAGAATTCGCGCGGATCTTCTCGATCGCCAGCTGGGCTTGATCTCCGACCTCTCTTCGGAGTCTCGCCGTGCCGCGGTCGCAGTTCTACGCCGATTGGCCGACATGGCCGTCCGTTCGTACATGGATTCAAGTCCGGTCGGGTCACGGGCGCGACCCCACGGGCGAAAAGGATGATCCAAAGGAGAGAACCGTTGAGGTATCACTTCTTCGTTAGCACTGGACTCGTTCTCGTTCTTCAGGCAGCCAGCATGCCCGCGGACGCGCCCGGTCAAGCTCTGGGCGACGCGAAAGCCGCCGCGTGCGAGCGCGTGTGCGCCACCAGCTGCAGCAATCCGGCGCCTGCCGACGCGTCGGCATGTCGCTCGACGTGTCGCCCTTCCACGGGATCCGCGGCATGTGCGAACGGTTGGATCGCCAAGGATCCGGTCGAATCGCTTGCGGCACGCACGGGACCCCGGCCCCAGGATCGCGGCCTGCTCGACCTCGAGCCCCTGATCGAGCCCGTCCGCGCGACGCTTCGTGTTCCCGGTCTGGCAGCGGCGTTGGTGCGCAACGGACACCTGGAGGCCATGGGCACAGCGGGTGTGCGGCGGGTCGGCTCGTCCGAGCGTCTCGAGCTCGACGACCCGTTTCATCTCGGGTCGTGCGGCAAGGCCTTCACCGCCACGCTCGCTGCGATCCTGGTGGAGCGAGGGATGGTCCGTTGGGAAACGGCTATCGGCGAAACCTTTCCGGAGCTGTCCCCGACGACGCATTCGAAGTACGCGGACGTCAGCTTGAGGCAGCTCCTGGCGCACCGCGGCGGATTCGCATCTCGTGATGCCACGTTCGATGGAGTCGTCGCCGGCGTCGCGGGCAGGCTGCCCGAGCAGCGTTTCGCGCTGGTGCGCTACGCAACCGCAACCGCCCCGGCTCGCGACCCGGGAACAGGCTTCGTCTACTCCGACATCGGCTACTCGGTCGCGGGCGTCATGCTCGCACGAGCTGCCCAGCGGTCCTGGGAAGAGCTGGTGCAAGGGATGCTGGCGGAGCCGCTCGGCCTCACCACGCTGGGGTTCGGTGCACCGGGTGAGCGCAACCCGGACGCCGTTCCCCGCGGTCACGTTCTCGACGGTGAGAATCTGGTTGCGCTGGGCGTCGGACCGGGCGCCGACCTGGCGCATCCGGCCATCGGTCCGGCGGGCACGCTGCACATGAGCTTGGGCGACTGGGCGAGGTTTGCCTCATTGCACCTCGAGGGAGCCCGGGGCGAGGACTCCGAGCTTCTTTCGACGTCCGGGTTTCGAGCCCTGCACGAAGACGCGTTCGACCAGGGGTACGGGCTTGGATGGTTCGTCACACGAAGCCCGTGGGGCGAAGGCAGGGCGCTCACGCACACCGGCTCCTGCGGCGCCTGGTCCGCTTTGATCTGGATCCTGCCGGAACAGAACGCCGCGATTCTGGTTGCGTCGAACGTTGGCGGCGGCAGCGGATTCGGTGCGCTCCAGCTGGCCGCCGACAAGATCGGGGAGCGCTATCTGTCGCGCTGACCGAGCGTGGTGTTGGGAGCGCTCCGCCCGTGTGATACGAAA
>JBFJHN010000630.1:0-2563 GCA_041613275.1 Candidatus Krumholzibacteriia bacterium
CGTAGCGTCCGCCCTTCGAGATGTGGTGTGCACCGACGATGAGGCTCGCCACCCCGTTGCGCGGGCTCGTGACGCGCGCAATCCCGCGCCACGCGTTCGCCGAGTCCGAGGCGTGCACGCCGCTGCAAGCACCATGAACACGACGGCTGCGGTCCCGAAGCTCCAGCGCGGTCGCCGCGAGCGAGATGGCCTCGCCCACGTCTTCGATCGACACCCCCGCGGCCAGCGCCGCCGCAGCGGCCTCCGCAGCCTGTGCCGGTGATTCGTCGTAGAGGGTTTCGCTGAGCTCGAGCAGGGCAGCATCGTCCAGCTTGCGCTGCCCAAGCTTCGGCTCGTGCAGCACGTAGCGGTCGAGCAACGCCGGCAGGACACGCCGGATCTCAGGCTCGGGACGCCCGCGCGCCACGCGGCGCTTCTCGGCATCGACACAGAAGCGCACCGACTCGCGCAGCAACGTGTGCGCGTTGTCTCGACCGACGAGCTCGATCATCGACCAGGCGCGATGCGCCAGGACGACACGATGCACCTCGGTGTCGTCGTGCACGGCGTACTGAAGATCGTCGTACGCCGCATCGATCGAGCGCCGAGCCGAGCCCGCGAACACGGCTTCCGCTGCCTCGCGGTCCGCTGCACGCGTCGTCGCGCGCAGGGCCAGCGCCGGATCGCCGGCCGGCGTCGGCGACGCTTCGACCGGACGCAGCACCTCGTGGGCGCGCCCACCGTTCTTCTGAATGTGGTCCGTGTTCCGATACAGCACCTTGAGGATCGGCAGGGCGCGATGCGTCGCAGGCAGCTCGAGCGCCATGACGCGCGCAGGCGTCATCGCCATCAGCGCGTGATACCCAACGTAATCTTCTCCGCCGAACTGGCGCGCGTTCGCGAGCGCGGCCGCGGCGAGCACGCGGTCCAGATCGACGTCCCCGGAACGCAGCTTGTCCACCAAAAGGGACTGCAAGCGCTCGACCGGCGTTTCCTGCAGGAGCCCGGCCCACGCTTCGAGCTCTCCGAAGTCGAGGGTTTCGCGGGCGGGACCGGCGTGGGCCCACCCCAGCCCGAGATCGGCAGCAACGCTGCCGCCGATGCTTGCGACCAACATTCCTCGCCCGACGTCGGCGAGAAACGCTCGGCGTGACATGGAATTCATCTTCACCCTCCCCGATGCGAGCGATTCTAGCGCCTGACGCGCGATCCGTCGTTGCAACCTTGTCGTCTCCTTCCAGAGACGCGCGACGGTGCCCGGATGCGTTTCGAATTCAACGGGTTGGAAGCGTCGGGGTCAGCGGAGCAAGATGAGCTTACCGGTGAAGACGCGGGCGCCGATCTCTGCGCGCACGAGGTAGATACCGGCGGGGAGCGCGCGGCCGAAGCGGTCGACGCCGTTCCATGCGAGGCGTGCACGCCCGGCCGGTGTCGGACCGTTCCACACCGCGTCGACCAGTCTCCCGCGCACGTCGTAGATGCGCACGTTGGCGCGCGTCGGCCGCGGCGACGCCAGCTCGATCCACGGGTCGATGCCGCCGACGCCGTTGCGCAGCGACAACCCCGGCTCGCGTACGGGAAGCGGGGCGTGCGCCTGCTTGGTGGTGGGTGTCGCAGGCACGATCTCGAGCGCGATCACCGCCCAATCGACGTCGCCATCGAAGGTGCCGTCAACGTTCGCCGTCGTGGGCACGGCGAATTCGTGATCGAGAACCGCAACCGAAGCCACTGTGCCGGCGCTGCCGATGCGGATCTCGTCGCGTAGCGTATAGCCGTTGCCCGGCGTGAGGTTGCGATGCCGCATGGCCACCGCGGTGTACACGAAGCCGGCGTGGGAGGTCGTCTGCAAGCTGAAGTCGAAGCTGTCGCTGTCTGCGCCTCCGCTGCAGGCTCCGTTCTCGCCGTTGGTGTTCGACGCCACGATGGCGCCGAGCGCCGCCGACAGATTGGCGCCCGAGTAGCGCGACACGACGATCACCGCCTTGGACGGCTCGGCGTCGAACGTTGCAGTCACCGTGCCGGCACTGGGCGTGCCGTTCCCCATCCACACCTCGACGCCGGTCTGCTCCCGCGCCCCGCACTGCGCGCGCACGAGCGTCCACGTGAGCCCCATGCCGGAAACTCCGGTGACGGCTCGATAGCCCTTTGTCGCGACGGCAGCGAGGTACAGGTGCCCTTCGACTGCGGCCAGAGAGGTCTCCGTTTCCACGGAAATGTCAGTCGAGGCGTCGCCCTGCGCGCTCTCTTCGAACACCACCATCCCCGGTGTCGGCGGAACTCCGTTGCCCAACAGCGCCACGTCGAGGCTCGCCTGGTCGGGATCATTGCTCGAGATGCGCAGCGCGGCCGACTTGGCGCCGTCCGTCGCGGGGGTGAACGTGACGCTGATCTCTGCGGTGTCTCCGGCGGCCACCGCGAACGGCGCCGCTCCGTTACTCAGCGCGAACTCCAGCGAATCGGGACCAACGACGATGGTGGCGACGACATCCAAGCTGTCGTTGCCCGCATTGAGCACCCCGAAGGTGAACGTCATGCTGGACGCCGTTGGGATGTCGCCGAAGTCGTGCGAGCTGGGAACGACGGC
>JBFJHN010000631.1:0-2555 GCA_041613275.1 Candidatus Krumholzibacteriia bacterium
ACCGCAATCTTTTCCTGCGCACCGGTCAGCACCGCTACGCGCGGCGCACCCGCAGCGAACGCCCCGCCTGCGAATACCGCAGCCGCCAATACCGCCACCAGACTGAATGAAAGCTTTCTCATATGCCTGCACCTTTCAATTGCGCACAGACAACTGTTGTCTTGCGTGGCGCGCAACTTGGCAGAAACTTCGGCGTCTGTCAAGCGAACACCCATCCCACCGGCCGAATGTATCGACGCGTGGCGCGCGTGCGCTGGACGCGCTTGAGCGTTCCGCACGGCAGAGCGCAGAAGCTTCGGTTCAGGCGCTCGGGCCACTGTACGGATGGCCGGGGATTGAACGCTCGTTCGCGGCAACGAAACCGGTCCGCGGACGCCGACGTTCGTCGACGTAGGGGATCGACGTACGTGCGTGAGGGCATGGAATTTGCCCGATCCGATTTTTTCGCCCAGCCTCCAAGCGCGTTCACCACGAGGTTTTCTGAGGCGAACCCGCGGGGCGGGATCCAACGTCCGAAACCGTTTCGTCGAGCAGCGCGTTGAGTCCGAGATTCCCAGCCGCGCCAGACACCGGAAGGGCAGCACCATGCACGGCCGCGAACGCGATTCCGTCATCATCTTGCTCGTGGACGACGATGAAGCGGACCGCGCAATCACGCGGCGCGCGCTCGCGCAGTGCGGCATTGAAAGCGCGCTGCGAGTCGTCGAGAACGGTGAGCAAGCGCTCGAGTACCTGCAGCATGTCGGTCCGTTCACGGATCGGACGCGCTCGCCGGAGCCCCATCTCATCCTGCTCGACCTCAACATGCCCGGAGCATCCGGGCTGGAAGTACTCGAGCAGCTCCGTCAAAGCGACGAACTCAAGCACATTCCGGTCGTCCTGTGGACGACGTCCGAATCAGAACAAGACATTCGGCGCGCCTACGAGCTCGGTGCGAACTCTTACGTCGTGAAACCGACGAACCTCCAGGACTGCATCGCCAGGATCCGCATGCTGGAAGCCTACTGGCTGGATACGGTCAAGTTGCCCGCGAGGTAGCGTCATGTTCTCTCAAGACCGCCTGCGCAAGATCCGCATCGTGCTGATCGACGACGATCCCGCCGAGGCCACGCTGTTGAAGCGGTATCTCGACGACATGGACGATTTGTTCTGTGAGCTCGTGGCATTCGACGAGCCACTCGAAGGTTTGGCGAGCATCGCAAACCGCAGACCGGACATCGTGTTCCTGGATCATCTCATCGGGGACGACTTAGGGCTGGAGCTCATTCACAAGGTGCGCGAGGTCGGGCATCGGGGCCCCATCATCTTCTTGACGGGACGCGGGGACGAGGACATTGCCGTGCAGGCATGGAAGGCGGGCGTCGACGATTACCTGCCGAAGCGCGCCGTGTCGCAATCCAGTCTCAAGCGCGCGATCGTCAACTCGCTGGAGAAGTACGAGCTTCGTCGCGCCATCGAGCGCCATCGCGAGAGGCTGGAAGAGGCCAATCGAAACCTCGAGCGGAAGAATCGCGAGATCGAGACCTTCTATCACGCAGTGTCCCACGAGCTCAAGACCCCCCTGATGTCCGCGCGCGAGTTCGTAGCCATCGTGGTCGACGGCGTCGCCGGCCGCGTGACCGACGAGCAGAAGCAGTATCTCGAGCTGGCACTCGACGGCTGCGACCAGATGGCCTACTACATCAACGATCTTCTCGACACCACGCGCCTCGAAACCGGCAAGCTCAAGCTCTCGCTCGAAGAGTTCTCGCTCAACCGCGCGCTGCGCGACGCCGTGGAGATGGCCCTCCCCGCAGCGAGACGGAAGAACCTGACCCTGACTGCGGAACTCGATTCGGAGGACTGGCTGCTACGAGCCGATCCGTTCCGAATCAAACAGGTGGTGAGCAACCTCCTGAACAATGCCATCAAGTTCACTCCGGACGGGGGCTCGATCACCGTCTCGCTGACTCGCTCCGCTGCCGATCGCGCCGTGCACGAGGTCGCGGTCACGGACACCGGTCGCGGCGTTCCGCTCGAGCACCGCGAACGCATCTTCGAGCGTCTGTATCAGATCACAAGCGGCGATTCGTCGTTCGAAAGCGGATTGGGGTTGGGGTTGAGCATCTGCCGCTCGATCGTCGAAATGCATGGTGGAACGATACACGTGGAGAGTCCGCAGACGGGCGGTAGCCGTTTCGTGGTGCGGATTCCTGCCGGAGTCGAGACGGATGCGCTGTCGAATCGAGTCGAAAAGGAGGCGTTGATATGAAACGGGTGTTGATCATCGAGGACGACCGGAAGATTGCGCTGGCGTTGAGCGTGCGGTTGAAAACCGCCGGGTTCGAAGTGGTCTCGGCGATGGACGCCTACCAAGGCGTTGACTTCGCCAAGAAGCATCAACCGGACGTGATCGTGCTGGACATCTCGATGCCAGCCGGCGGTGGCTTTTCGGTTGCCGAGAAACTGCGCAAGCTGAGCACCACGGCCCTCACACCGTTCATCGTGATCACTGCGAGCAAGAAACCCGAGGTGCGCGAGAAGGCCGAACGACTCGGATGCGCCGCGTTCCTCGA
>JBFJHN010000632.1:0-2552 GCA_041613275.1 Candidatus Krumholzibacteriia bacterium
AGATCGCCAGCCACGAGACCCCACGAATGGACTCCGTGGGTTCGAATCCCCCCAGGCAGTACAGATACGCCACGACGAAACCGCTCGTGACGACGTACGCGACGCCGATGTCGAGGATGCGCTGCGGATGCAGCCGGCGACTTCGCGCCACCAGGTACATGGCGATCGTCAAGCCGAAGGCCACGAAGATCCCGGCTCGATGCGCGCCGGTGAATCGTCCGCGGTGATCGAATCCCAGCCCCGACATGACCAGGTTGACGGACAGCGCGAACACCAGACACGCCAGCAGCGTCAGCATCATCAGCCGCAGCCGGCGCACCGCGCCGTCCAGCAGGTCGAGCGGCATCGCGCCGCGCGCTGCGGAGGTCGCGTGCGGGACGCCCGACGGATCGGTTTCGGGTCGGATCAGGACGGTTTCGTCCACCGAGAACCTCGACAATCGCAAGCGTGTGATGTCACGCCGTCTCGACGCGTCGCGGCAACGTTTCCGTCAGCGCGTCGCTCGCGTCGCGCTGCGTGGGAAGGTGCTTCAACCACCACTGGCGCGCGCGCTCCTCGGTCCACAGCTCGCCTGTCAAGATACCGTCCAGGCGGTCACACAGCGTGCGCGCGTCCCTCGGACGACGATCGGGTTCCTTCTCGAGACACCACCGGATCGCCTCATCGAGCTCTTCGGGAATCTCGAGCTCGCTGTGCGCCGAGGGCGGGCGGGGTGTGGCCCGCGTGTGCTGCACGATGATCTCCATGGGAGTTGCGCCGTCGAACACCAAACGCCCCGTGAGCAGCCAGTAGCCCACGCAGCCCAGCGCGTAGAGGTCGGTGCGCGCGTCCACCGGGCGTGCCAGCGCCGCTTCCGGCGCGATGTACGCCGGCGTTCCCGTGATCACGGCTTCGGCCGTCAGCTGCAGCGCGCCGGCATCGCTGGCGTGCTGACGAGTCTTGACGAGACCGTAATCGAGCACCTTGACGAAGTCGTACTCCAGCCCCATCCGGCAGGTATAGATGTTGGCGGGCTTGATGTCGCGATGGATCAGGCCGTGGTGGTGCGCGTCGGCCAGCGCGCGGCCCGCTTGCGTCAGAAGCGAGATGGCGCGTTCGGGGGGCACGGGACCAAAGCGCTGCACCAGCGTCTCGAGGTCCAGCCCGTCAAGGAGCTCCATCACGTAGTAGAACGAGCCGTCGTCGGTGACGCCGAAGTCGAAGAGGCTGATGGAGTGCGGTGAAGACAGCGCGGCCGTCGCCTGCGCCTCGCGCTCGAATCGCCGCAGCGCCCGCGTCTGCTCGCCGGCGTTGCCCAGGAACTCGGGTCGCACCAGCTTGATGGCCGCCGGCCGCGCCAGCATGCGGTGATGAGCTTTCCACACCTCACCCATGCCGCCGCGCCCCAGCAGGTCGACCAGCTGGTAGCTGCCCAGCTCGCGCGCCCGCTCGACCTCTTTCCCCATGCCGTAGATGATGTACGCCTCGAGCGTGGCGAGAACCGCGCAGATGAAGTTGGGGATGGTCGTTCCGGCGATGACCGCCGCATCGGGCATGGGGAAGCGCGGGAATTGCGTCCAGAAGAAGAGCGCCGCGGCTCCCGCGGCGGCTGACGCCGTGGCGACCACCCCCGCGCGCCTCGGCGTCGTGGGTACGACCAGCGGAAAGACGACGATCCACACGCACACCCATGAGATTCCCCAGACGTAGGTGCGCTCGGGGTTCATGGGCTCGCTGAACACCGCGAGACCGATCCCGAAGCTGGCGATGATTCCGAAGACGAGTCCGATGATGTGCAACGTCTTGGGCGTCAACCGGGAGCGGCGGGCCACCAGCGCGACCAGAAGGGCCAAGCCGATGAACACGCACGCTACGGTATGCGTGGGTCGCCAGCTGAACGGGATGTCGCGGATGAACACCGCGATCAACGTACCCGACGTCACGGCGCAAAAGAAGCCCGTGGCGTAGATCAACGCCGCGCCGGCGAGACGTGGCGCAGTCCGTTCCAGCAGGTTCGACGGGATTCCGGTCGTACGTCGTCCCGCAGCCGTACCGTGCGAGGACGCGCGCTGAACGCGCGTCTGCTTGACGTCTTCGGTCTGGATGTTTTCGGTCGGGTCCATCGCTTCCCGCCTGCCGGCACTCGCGTTGCCGCTTGTCTAGAGCGTGCGAATCGCGAGCAGCCGAATCTCGCTCATCTCTTCCATGGCAAAGCGAATGCCCTCGCGTCCCAGGCCGCTGTTCTTGACGCCCCCGTAGGGCATGTGATCGACGCGCCAGGACGGAATCTCTCCAATCATGACGCCACCCACCTCGAGCCGGTCCCAGGCGCGTTGAACCTTGTAGACGTCGCGCACGAACAGCCCCGCCTGCAGCCCGTAATCGCTGTCGTTGATCTCGTCCAGCGCCGCGTCGAAATCGTCGAAACGTGAGAGCACCGCAACCGGTCCGAAGGCTTCCTTGCACACGAGGTCGGCGTCGCGCGGCACGTTCTCGAGCAGCGTCGCCGTGAGCAGCGAACCCTTGCGCTCCCCGCCGCAGAGGACGCGTGCGCCGCGGTCCACGGCGGCGCG
>JBFJHN010000633.1:0-2546 GCA_041613275.1 Candidatus Krumholzibacteriia bacterium
GACGCGCCGGGCAACTTCGACTCGCCGTCGCTGGGCGTGGTGCGCGTGGGCCCGAGCGTGCATCTCGCGCGTCTCGCCGCCGGGCACGGGCGCGAACGTGCAGCCGCCTGCGTGCGCGCCGGTCTCGCCAACCGCGAGCTGCTCGAAGCCTTCGCCCGCGCACACGAGGTTCGGTTGCAACGCGGCGGGACGCTGCGCTTCGCCTCGGACGCCGCGGAGGCCTCCGAGCTACGCGCTTCGGTTCGGCTCCTCGAGAGCCTCGATCGCCGCGCAGGCTTCGACGGCGCGCGTTCCTTCGTCGACGACGCACCGGAGCGATTCACGTACGCGGCTTGGCACGCGGACGACGCGACGGTCGACGAGACGCGCCTGAAGCAGGCGTTGGCCCAACGCGTCTCCTCCTCCGACGTCCCGTGCGTCTCGGGTTGTCGCACGCGCGCGCTCGAACACCACGGAAACGTGCAGGTCGTCACCACGCACGGCACGCTTACCGCCGAGGTCGCCATCGTCGCCAGCGAGGAGCTGCTGCCGTCGCTCGTATCGTTCTGTCGTTTCAAGATCGTGCCCATGCGCGTGCAGGCGCTCGCCGCCCGCGCTGCCGAGGAGAGGCGTCGCCCGGCCTCGCCCGCCGCGCGAGCACCCGGCGCGATGGCATGGAGCGCGGTGCACGGCTACGAAAACTGGATGCTCGACGACGACGAGCGTGTGGTGCGTGTGAGCGGCTCGCGCGATCTCCCGGTGAAGAAGGAGCTGGGCGCGCGGCGCGGCACGACGCCCGAGGTCCAGGCGTTGCTCGAAGGCAACCTGAGCGACTTCGCGCGTCTGCGGCAGCACCGCGTGCAGCGCCGTTGGTCCTCGGTGCAGGGCGCATCGTGTGACGCTTTGCCGTTGGTCGGTGGAGTTCCCGGACGCGCACGCGTTCTCGTGTGTGGCGGCTTCGGGATCAACGACGTGGGCTGGGCCTTCGTCGCCGCGCGCACGATCGTCGAGCTGCTCGAGAACGGGCGCGCCGAGCACGAGCCGGTGCTGTCCCCGCGCCGCTTCCTGTGACGACGTCTCCAGCCTCGCGCCTCACCAGCCCAGCACCCGCCGCCAGCCTTCGGCGTACTTGTACCAGCCGCCGGTGTTGAACAGGACGACGCTCTCGGCATCGCCGAGAAGCTCGGGATGCTTGCACAACGCGGCCCAGGTTGCCGCGCCCTCGGGTGACGCAAACACCCCTTCGTTGCGCGCCAGCTCGCGCCCCGCGTCGGCGATGTCGCTCTCGCTCACCGCGATGGCCGTGCCGGCGGACTCGCGCAGCGCGCGCAGCATGAGGAAGTCGGCGACCGCCGCCGGCACGCGCAGTCCCAGTGCAAACGTCTGCGCGTTCTCCCAGCGCTTGGCCTCGGTTTCGCCCGCGTGGAAGGCGCGCACGATGGGAGCGCAGCCTTCGGTCTGAACGCTCCACATGCGGGGCGCGCGATCTCGCACCCAGCCCAAAGAGCGCAGCTCCGCGAACGCTTTCCACATGCCCACCAATCCGGTGCCGCCGCCCGTCGGGTAGACGACGACGTCCGGCAGCCGCCAATCCAGCTGCTCGGCCAGCTCGTAGCCGAGCGTCTTCTTGCCCTCGAGGCGGTAGGGTTCCTTCAGGGTCGACATGTCGAACCAGCCGTGCGTCTCGCGTCCGGCAGCGACCCGGCGTCCGCAATCATCGATCAGGCCGTCCACCAGCTCGACGTCCGCTCCGTGCGCGCGGCATTCGTCGACGAAAGCGATCGAGGTATCGCGCGGCACGAAGACGCTGGCGCGCAGCCCGGCGCGCGCCGCATACGCCGCCAGCGCGCCGCCCGCGTTGCCCGCAGAGGGCAGAGCCAGATGCGTGCAGCCGAGCTCGCGCGCCCGCGACACCGCCACGGCCATGCCGCGCGACTTGAAGGAGTTCGTCGGGTTGAGGCTATCGTCCTTGAGCAGAACGCGACGGCCACCGAGCCGCTCGGACAGACGCGGCATCTCGAGAAGCGGCGTCATGCCTTCGCCCAAGGTGACGCGATTCGACGGATCTTGCAGCGGAAGCATTTCGCGGTAGCGCCACAGGTCGGCGGGACGTCGCGCCAGCGCGTCGCGATCCCACGTGCGCGCTGCCGAAGCGACGTCGTACTGTGTCGACAGCGGTGCCCCGCAGGCGCACAGGTTCAGACGCTCGTCCAGCGCGTAGCTCGCATCGCAACGCGTGCACGCCACGTGCGTGGCCACGCTTCGCCAGGCCTGCGCCTGCATCGCTTCTCCTTCGGGTTCGGCGTCCTGCCGCGTGCGTCGCTTGGCAACGGCGCGAAGCGTACGTTAGACTCCCGGCCGTTTTGACCACGGAAGATGCGGATTCCATGTTCTACCTGTTCTTCAGCCATCTGGGAATCGGCCTTCTGGCGTGCCTGGCATTCTTGCCCTTCAAGCGCCTTGGAAGCGGTTTCTTTCGCTTCAATGCTCTGCTGGCGCTGGCCTTCCTGGTCGTCGCCGCCGCCGCGGCGCGCGGATCGATGGCGCCGGCGCGCAACGAGCTCAGA
>JBFJHN010000634.1:0-2545 GCA_041613275.1 Candidatus Krumholzibacteriia bacterium
GGTATCGGCGAGTTTATGAGCAAAGAGAAAGCGCTGCGTCGCAAGCGCCTCAACGGCTGGGCTGTTGCCGAAGAAGCCGGGCGGGGCTGGAGGCGGGTCGTTGCCTCACCTCGGCCTTTGCGAATCGTCGAGGTCGAGGCGATTCGGGCCACGCTGGCTGCCGGCATTGTGACCATCGCGGCTGGAGGGGGCGGGATCCCCGTGGTTGCCGATGCCCAAGGGAAATTGCAGGGAATCGGCGCCGTGATTGACAAGGACCTCACCGCGGCGTTGATGGCGTCGGACAGAGTCGTCGCGGCGTCGGCCGCCGTGATGTAGGGATAGACGTTGTTGCCGCTCGAAGCATAGTAGTGCCGCGTGGTGGCGAGCACCTCGAACGCGCCCACGAGCGTGCTCGATTGAAGGTCACGGTTCGAGATCACGATGTTGCGCATCCCCGGCGTCGCGCTGTCCTCGATCGTGATGTCGACGAGCACGGTGTTGCTCGACACCCACGTGGACTTGTCGACGACCACGCCGGACCCGAGCTGGGCAAACGCGCCGTACAGGAAGTCCGAGCCCGTGATGGTGAGCTGCAGCGACGTTCCGGTGGAGCCGTTGGGTGGCGAGCTGGAGGTGGCCACGGGCGGGGCGAGCGGCGGCGGCGCGCACGGATTGTTGTCCTGCCAGCCGACCTGCTCGTCGGTGTACGTGCACAGCGTGAAGGTGTTCGCCTTCATCATGCACGACACGTTGGCGCCGCAGTCTTCGCAGTTGTCGTTGAGCTCCCCCAGACACAAGCTGCCGCAGCTGCAGCCCGCGGCGTACTCGTCGCAGGCGCCGTAGATGTGGCCCGACTCGTGCGCAAAAACCTGCTCGGGGGCCCAACCGAAGCTGCGGAACAGCAAGAACGTGTACGGGCCCAGGAGATACGCGAACGCCGAACGCCCGTCGGTCAGCTGACCCGGTGACGGCAGCGGGTTGTAGGCGATGAACGCGGTGTAGGCCCAATCGGTGCCATACGTCGCACACTGCGCGCTGTTGAAGGCGTCGACGCGCGAGAAGTGGCTGCCGCCGTTGTAGCCGAAGTTGCTCATGACGTCGACGACCATGTTGTCGACGTCGCTGCTCGGGTGGTTGACCATCTCGCGCCATTGATGCAGGCGTGTGTCGGTGAGCGGATCGAACCAGCGCACGAAGAAAGCCGCCCAGCAGTCGTTGTAGAGCGGCGCCTGCGACGACCACCAGGCCATGCCGGTGTTGACGCCGTTGATGTAGTCCTGCACGTCCTCGTCGGTCCACGAGTACAAATCCGGGTCGGCGCCGCTGCCGTCGCTCTCGACCAGCATCAGCGTGACCGTGGACGTGCCGGTCATGCGGTCCGTCTGGCCCTGCACGCGGTCCGGGTCGGTCGCGGCCTTGCCGAGGAGAATGCCGCGATCGCGCAGCGCGTTCAAATCGAAGCCCTGGTCCTGGAGGTTGCGCAGGTAGGAGACCTCGTCGATGGGATCGCGCTCGAAGGCATCGCCGCCGGGCGTGAACTGCGGGCGTTGGGCCTTGCGCAGCGCAGCGCGGCGCTGGTACGTGCCGCTCGCGACCGCGTTGAAGTAGCGCACCATGCGGTTCGACTGCGGATCGCGCGCGCCGACCTTCTGCGGCGAAACGACGTCCCGGTGGACGGCGCGGATGCCGCCCTGTCCCACGAGCGACGCGGCCACCTCTTCCGGAATCCAGCCGAGAAGCAGCGACGGCGGTGACAGGAGCGCGATGTTGCCGCCGCGCTCCCGGATCAACGCGTGCGCGGCGTGCAGCGCGCCGATGTCTTCGGTCTCGAGCTCCACGAGCGTGAAGCCGTCGAGCCAGGCGTAGTCGCTTTCGGGTGGCGTGGTTTGACCCCACGCAAGCGCGGGCCAGGCCGTGAGCAGGACGAGCAGGAGCCGGGTGCGCATGAATCCTCCGGGGTGGGGTCTGCAAGAACCATACGAGTCTACCAGAGCATCGCGCGCAGGCCGAATCCGGAGGCTCAGGTCGTCGCGCGGGACGATTCCCGCGACGCGCTGCGCGTTCGAGCGGCGAAATCGCAAGGGTGACCGCGTCTCGTTCGGTCTCGCGCAGCTTTCGCCCCGGCATCTGCGGTGGCGCTTGCGCGCCCCGCAGAGAACCCCCTAGTGTTGTCGACTCGTCGAGTCCATCGAGCCGTCCTCCCGCCGCGGGAGCGCGGCGCGCCTTGCGCCGGCCCGGAAGGCCGGCGGAACCCGGGAGGCTTGGATGACGTTCCGTCGGGCGTCGGTCGTCGTGGTTTGCGTGCTCGCGGCCCATGCCGCCGGCGCGCAAGAGTCGCCTCACGCATTCGTCGGCGCACAACTGCTGCCGATCACCCAGCCGCCGATCGAAAACGGTGTCCTCGTCGTCCATGAGGGCAAGATCGTCGCGGTCGGTCCTGCGAACACGCCGATCCCGTCCGGCGCGACGCGCCACGACGCTTCTGGGCGCGTCATCATGCCGGGGTTCGTGGACACGCACAGCCATCTGGGCGGGCCATGGGCCGCCGACGGCTCGGAGCCCA
>JBFJHN010000635.1:0-2525 GCA_041613275.1 Candidatus Krumholzibacteriia bacterium
GGCTGCGACGCCCGCGGCGCGCGCGGCGGACCAGCTGGCGCGCGGCGCGGCCGCAGACATGGAGGCGCTGGCACGACAGGCCGTCGGCTGCGTCAACTGCGGCGAGTGCAACGCCGTGTGCCCGGTCTTCCACGATGCCAAGATCCGCCTGCCCCAGATGCTCACACACATCGGGGAGGGGATGCGCGCGAGCTCCAAGCTCGAAGCCACGCCCCAGCTGTTGCTGGACATGTGCATGCGCTGTGGGAACTGCGAAGAGGTGTGCCAGGCGGGCATTCCCCACCTGGATTTGTACGCAGCCATGGAGCCGCGCGCGGGCAACTACGACGCGCCGCGCCAGGAACGACACTCCGCCATCCTGGCTCACTTGCGTCACTCGGAGCGCTACCTGCGCGATTTTCTCGAGGTGCGTCCGGGCGGTTATCTGCAGCGCACGTCGGCGTCGCTTCCCGGTGAAGTGCGCTTCGTGCTGTTCCGCGCCGCCCCGGAGGATGGCGCCGAGGCGACTTGTATCCACTGCGCTGCGTGCGTCCCGGTGTGTCCGACGAACGCCAACGCCGAGTACCAGAACGAGGCCGATCTGCGTCACATCACCACCGATCTCGCGAAGTGCATCGGCTGCGGGACCTGCGTCGAAGTCTGTCCCGCCAATGTGAAGAACGGCGGGCGCACGCTGCGCGTCATGGAAGCGCCGACGCGCGAGTTCTTCGAGGTGTTGGACACGATGACGCCACGGAAGGTGGACGTATGAGCGTGGCCCAGGCTCTGGCATCCCGCGACGCCAAGCTCTTCGAGCGCCTGCGCGACTGGGAAGACGTGCTGACCATGATCGTGGACCCGGAATCGAAGCAGGTGCGCAACGTCGAGCGCACCCAGCGCTTGGTGGAAGCGCTTCTCGAGCGTTCCGGCGTGTCGCGCGAAGCGTTCTGGTCGCAGTCTCCGGCGCGACGCAGTCGCACGTTCCTGGAGCGGTTCTCGCGCGTGTCGCGCGGCCTGCCGAAGCTCGAGATCTCGAGCTTCGATCTCGATCGCGTGGCGAAGGAGCGCTATCGTACCGAGCCGCTGACCATCGGGGCGGCGTGGCACCACGGTTTCTGGCGCAGCTACTTCTCGCACGCGGCCATCACGCACCCCGCAAACGACGGGCTGCGGGAGGAGTTCTCGACCGCGTGGGACATCGCGCGCCGGCGGCCGGCGCTCCTGTATCACGAGCCCGCCGGGACTCGAGTGCACGAGCTGCGCTCCGAGCGCTTGGACCTGCCCATCCTCGTCGGTCCGCTGCCGCACAGCGACGGCCGCACGATGGAGCGTGCCTACCTCGATGCCATCCGTCGCAGCGACCCGCTGTTGGATCTGAAGACTTCGACACGCGTCCTCGTCGAGGCCCTGCAGTACGCGAAGAACCGCGACGCCTACCTTCCCGATCTCGAGCACGTGATGGTGCGTTTCGCCGCCGAGCGCCTGCGCCCCGAGCAGGCGGTCACGGGGGAAGGGGATTGGCCCCTGGTCGAGGAGGTCGCCGTTCCGAGTCGCATGCTCGAGCTGGCCGTGCCTTGCGAGCTCGACTGCGCGACGCTGCAAAAGACGCTGGCGCTCCTGCACGAGCGATTCCCGCAGCTGTTGGTCAGCGTGTTCCTGCGTTACAGCGACGCCTTCTGGAAGCAGCTGTACGTTGCTGCGCGCGCACCAGGCGTGGCGATGCTGCACGTGCACTCGGGTCTGCAGAAGTCCTATCGCTTGATTCCCGCGGTCGACAAGCTGCTCAAGCAGGCGCGCCTGCGCTCGCGCGTGGCCTTGGTCACCGCGGGGGGCGACTCGGACACCGTCTCATCGGCGTCGGTGGTCTACGAAGCCGTGTTGCTGGGCGCGAACGGCGGATCCGCGACGCACCTCGCTGAGCTGGCGCTGTCCCCGCGCTTCGCCGAAGTGCTGCTCGGCGCCGACGCCGAGCCCGTGCTGCGTCACATCGCCGCGCGCGACGCCAGCGAGAACGCCGATCTCGCCTCCTCGACGCTGACCTGCTGGCAGCATTCGATCCTGGACTTCTTGTCCTGTATGGGGATCGACGACATCCAGAAGACCTCCGGCAACAACATGGCGATCACCGTGACCGCGGACTGGCTGCGAGAGGTCGACGCGCTGGCGACGCCCGAGTTCGGGCGGCGCAATCGCGAGCTCAACCTCGAACGGTTGCGCGATGAGCCGATCCCGCGTGCCGAACGCGAGGCCTTCCGCGTCTCGCGCCTGCTCGACCAGGTGGTGCCGGATCTCGAGCTCGTCGCGTCCGCACAGGTGCTGGCGCACCAGAACGCCAACTACCACCTGATGAACACGAACCAGAACCTCACCGCGGACCATCTGCAGGTGATCTACCGCATGTCCGGAGGGCGCTTTCCGGACACCGACGACTTCTTCCTGGAAGGTGCCATGGGGCCGCGGTCGTTGGACGGCATCGGCGTGCGCGTGTCGCGCGCGGCGATCGAAGCGTCGCTGCAGAACCTGCGAAGCAATCCGACGGCGTTGGA
>JBFJHN010000636.1:0-2521 GCA_041613275.1 Candidatus Krumholzibacteriia bacterium
GAGGTATTGTCGCGCGGCAAGCACCCCGATCTCACGGAAAACCCGACCCAGCTGCTGGAGCTCGCCGCACGCTTGGGGTTGGCACCCGAGCTCAGCTGCCTGTTCCGCACCATGGCGCTGGAGGCGATCGCGGATCGCGACGATATTCCAACGCTGTTCCTGAACACGCATCCAGACGAGCTGCAGATGAACCGAAACGAGCTGATCGAAGGCATCCGCGAGCTCGCCCCGAAACAACCGCTGGTCCTGGAGATTCATGAGACGGCCCTTGCAGACCCCAAGAGCATTCGCGAGCTGCAGCTCGTTCTTCGAGAGCACAGCATCGGTCTGGCGTTCGACGATTTCGGCGCCGGACAGTCGCGCGTCGTTCAGCTCGCAGAGGTACCTCCAGACTACCTGAAGTTCGATCGCAGCTTCGTCGCCGGCATCGACACGGCGGCTCCCACCAAGCGTCACGTGCTGAGCTCGATCGTGGCGACGGCGCGCGATCTGGGCGTGTCGACGGTTGCGGAGGGCATCGAAGCCGAAGGCGAGGCCGAGATGTGTACGCGTATCGGCTTCACGCACGGGCAGGGTTTCCTGTTCGGACGGCCGCTCACGTTCGACAAGCTGTAACGCCGTTCGAGTCCTTGTCCGCACGCCTCAATCCCGCGCCATGGCATCGAGCCATGGCCTTCTTTTTGCACGGATCGACCGCGAGCGGACATCTCTCGGGCAGACGCACCGCCTTACGGCAGAGCGCGTCTTTTCCGCACGGGAGATCGCAGCGTGGCGAGGGGCAAAAAAGGTTCGCAGGTGCTGCCCCGGATTGCTCCGCACGTCGGGAACGCCCACGCGCGGGGAGACGCCGAGGATCCACGGAGGACGGCAGATGGCCGGCAATCGACCGACGGACGACGAGCAAACGCTCGAACAAGACGATTTCGAGTTCGGGACGGCCGCCAAGCAAGATCCCGACGCACGGGACACCCACGACGCTGGGGAAGCGGACAGCGCCATGCTACGCGTGCGCGTTTCGTTGAAGGGGCGCCCGATCCGTTCCTACACGTTCGACAAGGACGTCGTCTCCGTCGGACGCGATCCCGACTCGGACATCTACCTCGACAATCCCGGCATCTCGCGGCACCACCTGCGCATGGAAAAAACTGGGGCAGGCTACTACGCCGAGGATCTCGGCAGCGCCAACGGCTCCTACCTGAACGACGAGCCCATCCAGAAAGAACTTCTGAAGACTGACGACGTGGTGCGTGTCGGCAAGTTCTCCCTGTGGATCTCCTACGAGGAGGACCGCCGGGGAAGCGAGAGCCAGGGCAAGATGGCCTCGCCGACGACGCAGCAGGGCACGACCGTCCTCTCCACGACCGAGCTCGAAGCGATGATGGCCAAGGCACGCTCTGCCGATGTGAGCCCGCCCCCGGAACGTTACCCGCGGCCAGCCCCCAAGGGGATCTCGAAAGCCGCGTTCACGACCTGGATGATCGTAACGCTCGTTCTCGGCGGGGCTCTCGGTGCGGGAGTGTTCTGGTTCCTGACGCGCTGAATCGCACGCAACAACGCGCGCTGTCCGGACGCTTTTGGACGCTCACCGAGACGAGGCGTGGCCCCGCATGAAGATCGTTCGACGCATCAAGGCCGAGCGTGCCCTGCAGAAGCTTCGCGGAGCGTCGACCCTGGATGCTGGCGAGCTGGACGCGGTCAAGAACCAGATCATCGAGTTGGGCACCGCCGCCATTCAACCCGCCATTGCCTGTTTGGCTCAACCCGAAAGCCGCGAGGCCGCGCAGGAAATCCTCGGCGCGTTGCTCACAGACGAAACCCTCGAGCAGTACATCCCCGCGTTGTCGACGAGTGATCCGGCCATCTGTGATGGCATGACGGACGTGCTCGCGCACGGCCGGCAGTACAAGCCCGCACCGCTAATGGATCTCCTCGCCGATCCCGAGGTGCCGAAGTCATCGCTGGCTACCATCCTGCTGGAGCGCGCCTCCGCGGTTCCCTTGGCGCAGATCCGCAAGTCCCTGACCACGCTCACGGCCGAAGGGCGTGCCATTGCGTTTCGGCTGCTCGAGAAACGCGCTGATGCGGCGATCGCCAAGGATCTCGTGCCCCTGTTCGAGCACGAAGACTGGTCGATTCGCCGAGACACCGCGAAGCTCCTTGCGCCGTTCAACACTCCCGACGTCGTACAGGGACTGGTGAAGCTGCTTCGCGACACCAACCGTGAGGTGCGCGCGGTAACCGTGAAGGGCCTGCATGGGCTACGGGACCACGCGACGATTCCCGCCTTGTGCGAAGCGCTGCGCGACCCGGACCTCAAGGTTCAGTCCGCGACCATCGATGCGCTGGTCGATTTCGGGGACGTGTCTGCAGTCCCGCACCTTCTGCAGGTCTTGACCGACGAGTCCGAGCATGCCCGGCGTGGAGCGGTCGAGGTGCTGAACGCGGTGGCGACTCCCGCGGCCATCCAGGACCTTCTCCGGGCGCTACACGACGCGGACTGGTGGGTGCGCGTGCGCGCGGC
>JBFJHN010000637.1:0-2510 GCA_041613275.1 Candidatus Krumholzibacteriia bacterium
CCCGGCCTCGTCGGTCACATCGGTGAACCGCAGATCCCCGTCGTTGCGATACAGCGTGATGCTGGAACGGTAGCCCGGCGTGACCGGGCGGCGATCGATGGTCTCGTCGTAGTTGGTGACGACGATGTCGGGGAGGCCGTCGTTGTTGTAGTCGGCACACACGACGCCCTTCGAGTTTCCCAGATCGACGAACCCGGCAGACGTCGTGCGTTCGATGAACACCGGGTAGCCCAGTCCGTCGCGGTCGCCGACGTTCTCGAACAGCCGGTTGGCCGTCCCCGCTGCGTTGAGGACGAGGATGTCCACGTCGCCATCGACGTCCAGGTCCTCCGCGGCGACGCCCGCGCCGAAGCCGTAGCCCTGCCAGATGTTCTCGACGCCGGCGGCCGAAGCCACGTCGCGATAGCCGATCGCTTGCGTTGTCAAAGGGTTGGAAGCGCACGCGTCCCGGGTGGCGACGCCAGGCGTCGCCAACATGGCCACGGCGAGAAAGAGCGCTGCCGCGGTGTGAAAAACGTGGCGAGTCCGTCGAATCACATGCACCCGGCATGGTGACTCGGAAGGGTGATAGGAGGCTAACACGCTCCCACAGGGGCGACAACCGGCCGCCGATCCGGTGCCGAGCTGGCGTTTACGCGCCGCGTCGGGCCGCGTACGATGCAGCCCACCCGAGTTCTGAGAGGAGGCGCACCATGTCGTCGATCCCGAGCGAGATCGAGCGTGTCGGCGGACGTGAAATCCGCATCACGTGGGACGACGGGCACGTGAGCACCTACGCGAACGCGGACCTGCGTTTCGCCTGCGCGTGCGCCAACTGCGTCGAGGAGTGGAGCGGCGTGCGCCGGATCCAGCGCGAGAGCATTCCCGGCGACATCTTCCCCACGGGCATGGAGCTCGTCGGCAACTACGCCGTCCAGATCACCTGGAGCGACGGCCACGCGACCGGCATCTACACCTACGACAGCCTGCGTGCGCTGTGTCCGTGTGACACGTGCAAAGCTCCTCAGTCGCGGTAGCGAAGCTTCATCAAGCTCCACGTCGAAGGCTCGACGCCCACCGGACACGCCGGATCGCCCAAGGCGTCCAGGTCTTCCGCCGCGAACGCGAGCGGTCGCGTCCGCGTGCACAAGTTCGTGTGCAGCGCGTCGTTCGCATGCGACGCATAGACGATGTACTCGCCACCCAGCAGAAACGGGAATCCGCAGGCCGCATCGTTGTCAGCGGTGAAGACCAAGACGGTGGACGTCTCGGCGCCTTTCCAGCAGGCCTGGACCGCGAAGCTGACGCGCAGGCGGTAGGCGTACGACTCGTCGCCGTCGATCGCGACGACACGGCCGGTGAACACGGCGTCGCTGGCAGCAAGCGCTTCCAGGGGCGGGTCGGGGTGGGCACAGCTGCAGGCGTGGGATTGCGCCGCAACGGCGACGATTGCCGCGGACACGAGACACGCGAGAGCAGTCTTGCGCATGATTCCTCCTCCAGGACGAGGGTTCGGAGGTCGGAGCCCGGCGAACGCCGGTCGTACGGTGGGATGACCCTCAAATCCTACGGCCGATCGAACCCGGAGGCAAGAGCTAGCGACGCGCCTCGAGGACGCGCCGCAGGGAATCGAGCGGCAGCGCCTCCACGGTATGACCGTTTCGACCGCGCGTGGTCGTGGCGCGCACCAGCGAGTTGTAGATGGCCTCTTCGACCGATTCGACCGTCGCGAGAAACAGTGGGCTCATCGAATCGTTGAACAGCAGCTCGAGCGAGCGCGACGTTTGCGACGTGGCGTAGGGCTCGGGGTTGCGTGTCGAGAACGCGATGACGAAGTCGCCCGAGCCGTTGGAGATGAACGATCCGGTGCGTGCCAGCCCGAGCACGGCGCGCCGCGCCAGGCGCTCGAGGTTGCGTGCGTCGAGTGGCGCGTCCGTGGCGAGAACGATCATGCACGAGCCGTCGCCTTCGAGATCGCCTTCGTCTCTGCGGCCGTCGTCGTGATCAACACCCTCCGGCGCGCTTCGTTTGGCTGCGCTCAACGCGTCGCGGAAGGCGTAGCGTCCCAAACGTTCGCCCACCGGAACGCCGTCGATCGTCAGAATTCCGCCGAAGTTGGTTTGCACGAGCGCGCCGAGCGTGTAGCCGCCGAGCGACGCAGGCAGGCGGCGCGACGCGGTGCCGATGCCTCCCTTCCAGCCGAAGGCGCGCGTGCCGACACCGGCGCCCACGCAGCCTTCGGCGACCGCTCCGGCGCGAGCCGCATCGATGGCCGCCCAGACATCTTCGCGCGTCACGTGCATGCCGCGGATGTCGTTGAGATAGCCGTCGTTCGTCTCGCCGACGACCGCGTTCACCGAACGGACGGCTTCGTTTCCGGGCTGCCGCAGCGTCCAGGCCGCGACCGCCTCGACGGCGGTGCCGACCGACAGCGTGTTGGTGAGCACGATGGGCGTCTCGAGGTTGCCCAGCTCCTGCACCTGCAAAAAGCCCGTGGCCTTACCGAAGCCGTTGCCCACGTACACCGCGGC
>JBFJHN010000638.1:0-2499 GCA_041613275.1 Candidatus Krumholzibacteriia bacterium
CCGGGGTGGTGCCGCAGCACCCGCCGATCAGTCGTGCGCCGAGGTCGAGCGCGTCGCGCGCGAAGTTCTCGTAATAGCTCCGCGACATGTCGGGGTACAGGACACGTCCGCCGACGCGCTGCGCGAAGCCTGCGTTGGGCATGATCGACGTGGGCAGCGTCACGCCGTTCGAGAGGCTCTCGAGAACGGAGACGCTGGCCTGCGGACCGAGGCTGCAGTTGACGCCGATCGCCTGCACGCTGCCCGTGGCTTCCACTGCGCGACCGGCGCTCGCGGCATCTTCGCCGGATGCGAGCTCCCCGTGCTCGTCGAAGCTCATCGACGCGACGACGGGGATGGACGCGCTGGTTTCGCGCACGGCGTCGATGGCCAGGAGCAGCTCGTCGAGGCGCGAGAACGTTTCGAGCAGGACGAGATCCACGCCGCGCTCGAGCAGCAGCTCGGCCTGCTCCTGGAACTGCAGGCGTTGTTGCGCCGCGCTCGGGTCCGTGTCGAGCAGCCAGTCGGAATCGAGCGGGCTGATCGATCCGGCGATCCACGCCGGGCGACCGCTGGCGTCCCGCGCCTCGCGCGCGATCTTCACCGCGTCCGACACGATGCGTTTGGCGTGATCCCCCAAGCCCAGTCGCTCGAGGCGCGCGCGGCTGGCGCCGAAGGTGTTGGCGATGATCACCCGTGCGCCGGCCGCGATGTAGGTGAGGTGGATGCTGTGCACGACTTCGGGGCGCACGACGTTGACGGCCAGGATGCTGTTGGCCATGGCCGACGGGGATTCGCGCGGGAGCGAACGCGCCACCATGGAACCCATGGCGCCGTCGGCAACCAGCACTTTGCGCTGCAGGGCGTCGAGAAAGTCGTTCTTCATGGTGACGGAAGCTTAGCACAGGGGCGGTGATCTGCCGGTTGCGGCGCGGCGACGCGCGGTCTAGTGTGCCGGCGATGCACGCAATCGCGTGCGCGGGTCCGCTGGGGATCCCGCTCTTGTCCGCACCCGGAGGTCGTCTTGGCGTCCCGTCGCTCTGCACGCGTTTCGAAACGAGGCACCGTCGTCGTTGCAACGATCGAGAGTCGTGCGCTGCGCGACAACCCGTTGGGGGATCCGCACGTGCGCAACGTTCCGGTCTACCTGCCACCGGGCTACGACGAGACCGATGCCCGCTATCCGGTGCTCGTGGCGCTGGCGGGATTCACCGGCAGCGGGCGTATGATGCTCAACGTGTCGGCCTGGGAGGAGACGCTGAACGAGCGTCTCGATCGCCTGCAGGCCCAGGGCGCCATCGGACCCATGATCGTCGTCATGCCGGACTGCTTCACGCGCCTCGGCGGCAGCCAGTATCTGAACTCCAGCGCCATCGGTCGCTACGAAGATCACCTGATCCACGAGGTCGTGCCGCACGTGGATGGCCACTTCCGGACGTTGGCTGCGGCGGAGCACCGCGGCGTGTTCGGGAAATCGAGCGGCGGCTATGCGGCGCTCGTCCAGGCGATGAAGCACCCGGACGTGTTCGGTGCCGTCGCGTGTCACAGCGGCGACATGGCGTTCGACTACTGCTACATGCCCGACTTCCCAAAGTTCATCGGCGAGGTGGAGCGCCACGGAAGCGTCGAGAAGTTCCTGCGCGCGTTCGAGTCCGCACCGCGCAAGACCGGCGCGCAGATCCACGCGATGAACGTGCTCGCCATGGCGGCGGCCTACTCGCCGGACCCGAAGCAGCAGCCGCTGGGCATCGCGTTTCCCATGGACTTGCACACGGGCGCCATCGACGCCAAGGTCTGGCGGCGCTGGCTGCAGCACGATCCGTTGCGCATGCTGCCGCGCTACGCGGCGCGTCTGCGCCGCGCCAAGCTCGTGTTCCTGGACTGCGGGCGGCGCGACGAGTACAACCTGCACCTCGGAGCCCGGCAGTTCGTCGGCCGTCTGCGCGAGCTTCGCGTGCCGCACACCTTCGAGGAGTTCGACGACGGTCACCGCGGGCTCAACTACCGGTACGATCGCTCCCTGCCGCTGCTCTGGAAGGCGCTCGGGCCCCGGCGCGGTCGGGCTTCCGCCGGCTGAGGCCTGGGGAATCCGCCCCAGGCGAGGGCCTGCGGCCGGCGGGCGGGTTGCACACCCCTGCCCAGGCCTCTATATTGACGTGGTTTAGCTCGCCACAGGCGTGCCGCGCCGATGTGTCCGCCCCGGGTGGCGACTCCAACCGGATCGCCTTTAATGAAAACCGTGTACCAGTGGACATCGCCCGGCTTGGGCCGGGCTCGGAGAGCCAACGTAATCGCCAGCGAAAACCAGGTGGTGCGATGATGTCGAAGCTCCTGCGGTTCGGACCCGGAATCGTCCCGGCCGCGCTCGGAATCCTGTTGTGTGTGGTCGCCACCCCTGCTACGGCGATCGACGAGATCCATCTCAAGAACGTCAACGCGGCTCTGCAGCGCGACGACCTCAACGCTGCCCAGCCTCTGGTCGAAGAGCTGCTGAAGAAGAACCCCAAGGACGTCGACCTC
>JBFJHN010000639.1:0-2492 GCA_041613275.1 Candidatus Krumholzibacteriia bacterium
CGTCGGCGATGCGCTGCACGTCGAGGTCCAGCGCCAGGACCAGATCTGCACCGTCCTGCGGGTCGCGCGCCGAACGCATGGCGAGCGGTGCGCCGTTCTCGTCGCGCAGGAACACCTTCTCGCCGGGAGTTCCACGCAGCGTTTCATCGAACGACTTCTCGATGCCCTCGACGCCGCGTCCCTGGACGTCCGTGAATCCCAGATACTGCGCGGCGAGCGTGCCAAAGGGATACTGGCGGAAGCTGCGCCGATCCAGGCAGACGCCGGGCAGGGAGGCCAAGCGTTTCGCCGCCGCCCGGGACAAGGTCACCTGGCGGCCCAACGTGACGAAGCGCTCGCCGGCGCGCAGGGCCTGCTGGAGCTCGCGGCGCGAGCGCCCCAGCGCTCCCGAGAGCGCGTCGAGGTCGGCTCGGCGCACGCGGCTCTTGAACACGGAAACGTCGTACGCGACGACGTCGAAGGCGAGGACACGACCTTTGCGGTCGAGGATGCGGCCGCGACGCGCCGGGATGCTGCGCTTGCTGTCGACCTGGCGCATCTGCTTGCCGCGGTACTCGTGGTGTCGCACGACCTGAATGAAGAACAGGCGTGCCGCGAGAAGCAGAAACAGTGCAAGAACGAGCGCAGCGATCTGTTCGATGCGTCCCAGACGCAACCGGCGTGGCATCCCCGCAGCCCCTCACGAACCACACCGCCGGCGGAACCGGCGTGCCCACACTTCACCACCGCGCTCGGCGCTAGCGCACCGAAACGCGCATGCCTCCCGGACCGTCCGAGCGCACACCGACCCGCGTGTCGGCGTCGGGTACGTAGTAGACGTACTCGACATCGTTTGCGCCCGGCAGGCACATGCCCAGCTCATCGCGCGCGTGCGTCACGACGCGCCGGCGGTCGGCCAAGGCGACGGCCTCCCCCACGAGAACGTCGACCTGCGTCTGCAACGACGCCGCGCGTTCTTCGAGCTGGAAGATGCGTCGGTTGAGCTGAACCGCGTAGCTGCGCTCGCCGACGTACAACAGCGCCGCGGCGAGGAACAGCAGCGAGAACAGAACGTAGTCGCCCGGCCGCGGCGTCCACGGATCGAACTCGTCGGCCCAACGCCTCAGGCGCCGACGCCAAGCGTGCGACGCACCCACCCCATGCCGCGACGTCGTATGGACGCTGACCCCTCCGACGCATCGGGCCGCGTCCCCCCGGACGCGGCCCGTCCCCTTGACGCGTGGCTCAGCAAGCGCGCTGCAGGGCGCGCAGGCGTGCGCTACGCGCGCGCGCGTTCGCGGCGCACTCCGACTCGCTCGGCCGTAGAGCGCGCGGGGTCAACAGCTCGAACCCCGCCACGAACCCGCAGGCGCACTGCGGAAGATCGGGCGGACACACGCAGCCCCGCACCTGGCGGCGGAAGAACTGCTTCACCATCCGATCCTCCAACGAGTGATAGCTGAGCACCGTAAGAATGGAACCGGGCGCAAGCACGCCGAGCGATCGCCTCAATCCCTCGCGCAGGTTCTCCATTTCCCCATTCACCCACATCCGCACACCCTGGAAAACCCTTGCGAGCGTCGAGACTGGCTTGCGCCCGGAAATACAGCTTCGAATCACGTCCGCCAGCTCGGAGGTGGTTTGCAGCGGCGCGCGCTCGCGTCGCCGTGCGATCGCCTGTGCGATCCTCCGAGCCCAGCGCTCTTCTCCGTACGTCCGAAAGACGTCGGTCATCTCGTCCACCGAGCCCTCGTGGATCAGCTGCGCCGCCGTCCGCGGCGACGCGGGATCCATGCGCATGTCCAACGGTCCGTCGCGCAGGTAGCTGAAGCCGCGCGCTGCCGCGTCGATCTGCAGCGAAGACACGCCCAGATCGAGCAACACGCCGCTCACCTGCTCGACACCCAGATCCTGAAGACATGCGTCCAACCTCGCGTAGCTCGCGTGCACCAGCTGCACGCGCTCACCGAACTTCTGCAGCCGCTCCCGAGCACGGTCGAGCGCCTGCGGATCGACGTCCAAGCCCAACACGCGCACACCGGGCAGCGCTTCGAGAATCGCCTCGGTGTGTCCCCCGAGCCCCACCGTGCCGTCCACGATGATCTCGGCGGGTCCGCGCGCGAGCAGCTCGATGACGCGCTCGCGCAGCACGGGAACGTGTTCGTACGCCATCGGGACTCATCGCCTCGCGCGCCGAGACGCTGCCCCGAGCGTCACAGCAAGGTCTGCTGGACGCTGGCCGCGGATTCCGCGTCCACCGGCGGCAAGGAACTCAGCAGCCGCTGCACGGCGTCGACCTTGTCCGCCATGATTTCGACGTGTCCCGGAATGCCGCCGAAATCGAGAATCTGCGTCAGATACGGCGACGCTCCCGTCAGCACCAGTCGCCCTCCGACGCCGCGAAGCAAGCGGTGCACGTTCACCAACGGCTCGAGCGCCTGGAAATGGATGTGGCTCGTGCGTTCGAGCGAGCACACCACCGCACGCACCCCGTCGAGGGTCAGCTCGCGCAC
>JBFJHN010000640.1:0-2481 GCA_041613275.1 Candidatus Krumholzibacteriia bacterium
CCCACCACGCAGTGGGAGGCGCTGCGCGAGGGCATCGACGACTTGCGTTACGTCGCCACCCTGGAGCAGGCGCTTCGCGCCCGCGACACCGACGACGCCACGCGTCGACGCGTGGACGCGCAGCTGCGCTCGCTGCTCGAGGGGTATCTCGATCCGGCACGCTTCTTCGATCCGAAGCACGCCGACGAGTACACCCCGGAGAAGTTCGAACGCGACCGACAGCAGCTGATTCGCTGGATCCGTGAAGTTCGTGCCGAAGGCCCCGCGCCATGATACGAGTGTCTCGGTTTGCCGCGACCGCTCTGCTGCTCGTCTCCACGGCAACCGCCTCGTCTGCGATTCAGCAGGCGTCGCCCATCACGGTGGATGCGCAGCGTGCGCGGCGTGATCTCTTGGCCGAGGAAGACACCGACGGCGATCGACGCATCACGCGCGACGACGGCAGGCGCCGCACCGGGTCGCGCGGCGATGCGCGCTTCGAGATGGTCGGACTGGACGGGCGTACGCTCGTCGTGGAGTCGACCTACCACCTTGCCAACTTGCTCCAGGAGCTCACGCTCGCCGTTGACGCGGGGGACACGACATGGCGTGTCGATCTGGAACGGGTGCGCGAGAACCCGGTGCGGCGCATCTCGCGGCTCGTGCGCACGCTCTACTGGGACAATTTGACGCGTCGGATCGATGCGCAGCATCTCGACATCGTCTTGCCCGACGACAAGATGCCCGATCAGAAGACGCGCTATCTCTACGTTCCCGACGACGATGACCGCGCGTACGCGTACTTCTCGGAAGCGGTGCGGGTGGGTGGCGTGCAAGGCGTCAGGGTCGAGCGTCTGCCTGAGAGCGTCACGCCGCAGTTCGTGCAGAGCTTGGAGGGCCGACACGGGTTGTTGACGCTGGCGCTCGAGCCGACCGAAGACGGAAGTCTCCGAGGTGTACCTTACGTCGTTCCGGGAGGCCGCTTCAACGAGATGTACGGTTGGGACAGCTACTTCGAGACCCTGGGGCTCCTCGTCGACGACCGGGTCGATCTGGCCCGTGCCATGGTCGACAACTTCGTGTACCAGATCACGCACTACGGCAAGATCCTGAACGCCAACCGCACCTACTATCTCACGCGCTCGCAGCCGCCGTTTCTGACCTCGATGACGCTGGCCGTCTACGAACGCATCCGGGCGCGCCCCGGTGCTCGCGAGTGGCTCGCGCGTGCGCTGCGCGCGGCCATTCGAGAATACGAGAGCGTATGGACGGCGCAGCCACGCCTGACCGCGTGCGGTCTGAGCCGCTACTTCGGAAGTGGTGCCGGTCCGCCGCCCGAAGTCGAGCCGGGGCACTTCGATGCCATCTACGCGCAATACGCGGGCGACATGGACGTCCGGCGTTTCGAGCAGCTCTACGTCGCCGGTGATATCGGGCCTGTTCCGGAGCTGGATGCGTTCTTCGTGCATGATCGCGCCGTACGCGAGTCGGGTCACGACACCACGTATCGCTGGCATGCGCAGGGCGATCGATGCGCGGACTTCGTCACCGTCGATTTGAACGCGCTGCTGCACAAGACCGAGATCGACGTTGCGCGTACGATTCGCGACGAGTTCGGCAATAGCTTGGAAGTGGCACCGGGCCAGTCACACACGAGCGCTCTGTGGTACGAACGTGCACGTCGTCGAAGGGAGCTCATGCGACGTTACCTTTGGGATGAGCAGCACGGCATGTTCTTCGACTACGACTTCGTCAACCAGCGTCGGCACGCGTACTTCAGCGCGACTGCTCTCTATCCGCTCTGGGCCGTGCACGCCGACGATCCCACGACGCGCATCGTCGACCGCGCTCGGGCGCGTCGGTTGGTCGACAACGCTCTCCGTAAGCTGGAGAAGCCGGGCGGGCTCGCGGCGAGCGCGTCGGACTTTTCCGAAGCACATCCGCAGGCGCCGCCGCGGCAGTGGGATTACCCCTACGGTTGGCCGCCGCACCAGATGCTGGCCTGGCGCGCACTGCAGAACGAGGGATTCGACGCCCATGCGATCCGACTGGCGTACAAGTGGCTGTACACGATCGTGCGCAACGCGGCCGACTACAACGGCACCGTGCCGGAGAAGTTCGACGTCGTGAGGCGGTCACACCGTGTGTTCGCGGAGTACGGCAACGTTGGGACGACGTTCGCGTACATCACCCGCGAGGGCTTCGGATGGATGAACGCCTCGTTCCAGGTCGGGCTGCAGCTGCTCCCAGAGCACGCTGGCGCGGCGCTCGAGGAGCTGCAGACGCCCGAAGACGCGTTCCGCTGAGGAACCTTTGTCGCCGCCCACCGCCTCGATCAGACGTTGGGCCACAACCAGCCGAAGAAGCCGCCGGTCAGCAGAGCGTAGACGAGCCCGTCGATCATGTGGCGGAGCGTGGCGCTCCACTTCTGGCCCTTCCAGATCGAGGCCAACGGGTCGCCGGTCGCGTAGCCGAGGAAGGCCACCGTGCCCGCAAGGCGAA